>DATBSV010000184.1:0-2307 GCA_036559685.1 Casimicrobiaceae bacterium | reverse complement strand
GGTCGCGGATCGCCTGGGCGTCGAGATCCCGCGCCTTTGCCACAAGCCGGGGCTGCGGCCCGACGGCAACTGCCGCTCGTGCATGGTCGAGATCAAGGGCGAGCGCGTGCTCGCGCCGTCGTGCTGCCGCGCGCCCGCGGCCGGCATGGAGGTGTCGACCGGCAGCGCGCGCGCGGTCGCCGCGCAGAAGATGATCGTCGAGCTGCTCGCTTCCGACGTGCCGGAGCGCGTGTACAAGCTGGACTCCGAGCTCGCCACGTGGAAGCGCAAGCTCGGCATCGGGACGCCGCGCTTCCCGATGCGCGATCAGCCGGCGGCCGACCTGTCGCACCCGGCGATGACGGTCAACCTCGACGCGTGCATCCAGTGCACGCGCTGCGTGCGCGCATGCCGCGAGGCGCAGGTCAACGACGTGATCGGCTACGCGCACCGCGGCCACCATTCGGCGATCGTGTTCGACCTCGACGACCCGATGGGTGCGTCGTCGTGCGTCGCATGCGGCGAATGCGTGCAGGCCTGCCCGACCGGCGCGCTCGCCCCCGCGCACGACGCGTACCTCGCGCCCGTCGACAAGCAGGTGTCGTCGCTGTGCCCATACTGCGGCGTCGGCTGCCAGATCACCTACCACGTCGGCGGCAACGACATCGTCCGCGTCGAGGGGCGCGACGGGCCGGCGAACCACGAGCGGCTGTGCGTCAAGGGCCGCTTCGGCTTCGACTACGTTTCGCATCCGCAGCGGCTCACCAGGCCGCTGATTCGTCGCGACGGGGTGCCAAAGGAACCGAACGGCACCGTCGATCCCGCGAATCCGCTCGCGGTGTTCCGCGAGGCGACCTGGGAAGAGGCGATGGCGCGCGCGAGCGGCGCGCTCGCGCGCATCCGCGACGAGAACGGGCCGCGCGCGCTCGCCGGCTTCGGCTCGGCGAAGGGCAGCAACGAGGAGGCGTACCTGTTCCAGAAGCTCGTGCGCATGGGCTTCGGCAGCAACAACGTCGATCACTGCACGCGGCTTTGCCACGCGTCGAGCGTCGCGGCGCTGCTCGAGGGCATCGGGTCCGGCGCCGTGTCCAATCCGGTGATGGACGTGCTGAAGGCCGACGTCGTGCTCCTGATCGGCGCGAACCCGGTCGTCAACCATCCGGTCGCGGCGACGTGGATCAAGAACGCGGCGAAGGCCGGGACGCGGCTGATCCTCGCCGACCCGCGTCGCTCCGAGCTCGCGCGCCACGCGTGGCGCTACCTGCAATTCAAGCCCGACACCGACGTCGCGCTGCTCAACGCGATGATGCACACGATCATCGAGGAGGGGCTCGTCGATCGCGACTTCGTCGCCGACCGCACGAGCGGCTACGAGGAACTTGCGAAGAACGTCGCCGCCTTCAGCCCCGAGGCGATGGCCGAGGTCTGCGGGATCCCGGCGGAGACGATCCGCGAAGTCGCGCGCGCCTTCGCGACGTCGAAGGGCTCGATGATCCTGTGGGGGATGGGGATCTCGCAGCACATCCACGGCACCGACAACGCGCGCTGCCTGATCTCGCTCACGATGCTGACCGGCCAGGTCGGCAAGCCGGGCTCGGGGCTGCATCCGCTGCGCGGCCAGAACAACGTGCAGGGCGCGTCCGACGCGGGCCTGATCCCGATGGTGTTCCCGGATTACCAGCGCGTCGACAACAGCGGACTGCGCGCGCAGTTCGAGAAGCTGTGGGGCGCGACGCTCGACCCGAAGCCGGGGCTCACGGTCGTCGAGATCATCCACGCGATCGACGCTGGCGACATCCGCGGCATGTACATCATGGGCGAGAACCCCGCGATGTCGGATCCGGACGCGAACCACGCGCGCGAGGCGCTCGCGAAGCTCGACATGCTCTGCGTGCAGGACATCTTCCTGACCGAAACCTGCTACCTCGCCGACGTGATCCTGCCCGCCTCCGCGTTCCCGGAGAAGACCGGCACGTTCACCAACACCGACCGGATGGTGCAGCTCGGCCGCCAGGCGCTCGAGCCGCCGGGCGAGGCGCGCCAGGATCTCGCGATCATCATCGACATGGGGCGCCGCCTCGGCCTTGACTGGACCTACGCGCATCCCCGCGACGTGTTCAACGAGATGCGCACGGCGATGCCGTCGATCGCGGGCATCACGTGGGATCGCCTCGAGCGCGAGGGCTCGGTCACCTACCCGTGCGAGCGCGAAGGCGATCCGGGCGACTCCGTCGTGTTCATCGACAGCTTCCCGACCGCGAGCGGCAAGGCGCGCCTCGTGCCGGCGACGCTCATCCGCGCCGACGAGCAGCCCGACACCGAATTCCC
>DATBSV010000183.1:0-11407 GCA_036559685.1 Casimicrobiaceae bacterium | reverse complement strand
CACGTGCTGACGATCGAGGACCCGATCGAGTTCCTGCACGAGTCGAAGAAGTGCCTGATCAACCAGCGCGAGGTCGGGCCGCACACGATGTCGTTCAGCAACGCGCTGCGCGCGGCGCTGCGCGAGGACCCCGACTACATCCTGGTCGGCGAGATGCGCGACCTCGAGACGATCCGGCTCGCGCTGACCGCCGCCGAGACCGGCCACCTCGTGTTCGGGACACTGCACACGAGCTCGGCCGCGAAGACGGTGGACCGCATCGTCGACGTGTTCCCGGCGGCCGAGAAGGACATGGTCCGCGCGATGCTGTCGGAGTCGATCGTGTGCGTGATCTCGCAGACGCTGCTCAAGACCAAGGACGGGCAGGGCCGCGTCGCCGCGCACGAGATCATGATCGGCACGCCCGCGATCCGGAACCTGATCCGCGAAAACAAGGTCGCGCAGATGTACTCGGCGATCCAGACCTCGCAGTCGGTCGGCATGCAGACGCTCGACCAGTGCCTGGTCGAGATGGTCCGGCGCAACCAGATCGCGTCGAACGAGGCGCGCACGCGCGCCGTGAACAAGGAGCTGTTCGGCGGCTAGCCGCCGGGGGTCATCATGGAACGCGAACGCGCCACCAAGTTCATCCACGAGCTGCTCGACCTGCTCGTGAAGCAGAAGGGATCGGACCTGTTCATCACGGCCGACTTCCCGCCGGCCCTCAAGGTCGACGGCAAGATCACGCCGGTGTCGAAGTCGTCGCTGACGCCGCAGCACACGATCGAGCTGGTGCGCAGCGTGATGAACGACAAGCAGGCGTCCGAGTTCGAGTCGACCAAGGAATGCAACTTCGCGATCGCGCCCCCGGGCATCGGCCGCTTCCGCGTCAACGCGTTCGTGCAGCAGGCGCGCGTCGGCATGGTGCTGCGCACGATCAACACCACCATCCCGAAGTTCGAGGAGCTGGGACTGCCGCCGGTGCTGCGCGACGTGATCATGAGCAAGCGCGGCATCATGCTGTTCGTCGGCGCGACGGGCAGCGGCAAGTCGACGTCGATGTCGGCGCTGCTCGGCTACCGCAACGAGAACAGCTTCGGGCACATCATCACGATCGAGGACCCGATCGAGTTCGTGCACCAGCATCTGAACTGCATCATCACGCAGCGCGAGGTCGGCGTCGACACCGATGGCTGGCACATCGCGCTGAAGAACACGCTGCGCCAGGCGCCCGACGTGATCCTGATCGGGGAAATCCGCGAGCGCGAGACGATGGACTACGCGATCGCGTTCGCCGAGACCGGCCACCTGTGCCTCGCGACGCTGCACGCGAACAGCACCAACCAGGCGCTCGACCGGATCATCAACTTCTTCCCCGAGGAGCGGCGCAGCCAGCTCCTGATGGACCTCTCGCTCAACGTCCGCGCGTTCGTCGCGCAGCGCCTGATCCCTCGCCGCGACGGCAAGGGCCGGGTGCCCGCCGTCGAGGTGATGCTGAACTCGCCGCTGATCTCGGACCTGATCTTCAAGGGCGACGTCGGCGGCATCAAGGACATCATGAAGCGCAGCCGCGAGCTCGGCATGCAGACGTTCGACCAGTCGCTGTTCGACCTCTACGAGGGCGGCCTCATCAGCTACGAGGACGCGCTGCGCAATGCCGACTCGCTCAACGACCTGCGCCTGACGATCAAGCTCGAGGGCAAGGAAGCGAAGAACCGCAACGTGTTCTCCGGCCTCGGCAACCTCGACATCGTCCCCGACACGTCGACGCCGGCGTCCGGCACCGTCCTGCGCTAGTCACTCGACCCCTAGAAAGCGGGATACGCGAATCGGCGTGTCCTTCGCCTGCAGGTCTTGCGCGCGCTGCTGCAGCGCGCGATCGGTCATCGTCATGCGCGAGCGAAGCCGCACGTACTCGGCCCACGACTCGATGATGTAGCGCTCGACGAAGCGCCCGTCGTGACCGATATCGCGGAACACGCGCCAGCTCATCGCACCGTTGCGCTGCCGCGTCGGGCCGACCTTGCGGATCGCGTGCAGGAACGCTTCGCGATGCTCCAACGGGATCTGGTACTCGACCTGGATCAGGACAGGCCCGTCGTCGGGCTCGGGCTCGGCGGGCAGCGCCATCTCGGGCAGCGCCGCGCCGAGCGTCACATCCTCCTCGCTGCCCATGCGCACGCGGATGCGGCGCACGAGCAGGATCAGCACGAGCAGCCCGATTCCTGACGCCGCCATCGCGAACCGCGTGTCCGTCCACTCGGCGACGAGTCCCCACGCCGGGCTGCCGAGCGCCATGCACGCCTGAACGGCGACGAGGTTCAGCGCGACCGACCGCGCGCGCACCCATCCGGGCACCGAGCTCTGCGTGCCCGCCGACAGGCTCGCGTGTACCGTCACCCACGCGGCGCCGGCGCAGAACGTCCCCGCGGCAGCAAGCGCCGTGAACTCGGTCGCGGCGATCAGGAGCGACGACATCGCCCATAGCATCGTGCCGCTGTACACGACGCGGTTGAGCGAGCGCTTGCGGAGCTGATGCGGGATCGACATCGCGCCGACGACCGCGCCGATCCCGAACATCCCGAACAGGAAGCCGAAGCCGCCGGCGCCCAGGTGCAGCTGGTCACGCGCGATGATCGGCAGCAACGCCCACAGCGCGCATGCGCACGCGGTGAACGCGAGCGTGCGCAGGATGAACGCGCGCAGCGACGGCGAGTGGCGCGCGTAACGGAGCCCGACCTGCACGCCCGCCAGCAACCGCTCCGGAACGCCGGGCAGCGCGGGCTCTCTCGGCTTCATGCGCCGCACCGAGTACACCATGACCGCGAAAAAGCACGCGCTAGCGATTAGCGCGCTGCCGCTGCCGAGCCACGCGGTCAGCGCGCCCGCGAGCGCGGGCCCGATCGCGCGCGACACGTTGAAGGCGATCGCGTTGAGCGACACCGCGTGCGGCAGCTCGGCACGCGTGACGAGGTCGTTCACGCTCGCCTGCTGCGCCGGCTGGTAGAACGCGAACGCGGCGCCGACGACGAACGTGAGCGCGAGGATCGTCGCCGGGCCGGCGAAGCCGACGATCGCGAGCAATCCGAGCAGCACGGTGGTCGCCAGCAGCACGAGTTGCGTGATGAGGATCACGCGGCGCCGGTCGATGATGTCCGCCATCGAGCCGCCGACCAGCCCGAACACGAGCGCGGGCGCCGTCGCCGCCGTTTGCACGAGCGACACGACGAGCGGCGAGCTCGACAGCGTCGCCATCAGCCATGCGGCGATCGTGGTCTGCATCGTGTAGCCGAGCGCTGCACCGATCGCGCCCGCGTAGAACGTGCGAAACGCCGCGTGCCGCAGCGGCGAGCGGGACAAATGCGTGGCGAAGGTGGTGGCAAGAGGCACGCGAAACGCAAGCATACCCGGGAGTAGAATGAAGCCGATGCAGCCGACCGCGATCACATTGCACCAGGCCTCGCGCGTTCTCGAGATCGCGTTCGACGACGGCCGCTCGTTCCGGCTGCCGTACGAATTCCTGCGCGTCCATTCGCCGTCCGCCGAAGTGCGCGGCCACGGCCCGGGCCAGGAGACGCTGCAGGTCGGCAAGCGCGACGTCGGCATCAACAACATCGAGTCGGTCGGCCACTATGCGATCCGCCCCGATTTTTCCGACGGCCACACAAGCGGCATCTTCTCGTGGGACTACCTCTACGACCTGGGCGAGCGCCAGGAAGAGCTGTGGCAGCGCTACCTCGACCGGCTCGCCTTGGCGCACGCGTCGCGCGACCGCGGCTGACGATGGCCGAGAAGAAAGTCGACTTCGGCTACGAGCGCGTCGCGCCCGACGAGAAGGCGCGGCGCGTGCGCGGCGTGTTCGACTCGGTCGCCGGCAAGTACGACCTGATGAACGACCTGATGTCGGGCGGAATGCACCGCTTCTGGAAGCGGTACGCGGTCGGCGTCGCGGCGCCGCGCGAGGGCGCGCGCGTGCTCGATCTCGCCGGCGGCACGGGCGACCTTGCGCGGTTGTTCTCCGATGCCGCGGGAACGACCGGCCGCGTGGTGCTGACCGACATCAACGGCGCCATGCTGGCCGAAGGACGCGACAAGCTGCTCGACCGCGGGCGCTCGCTCGATGTCGTCCAGTGCGACGCCGAGAAGCTGCCGTTCCGCGACCGGTCTTTCGACGTCGTGTCGATCGGCTTCGGGTTGCGCAACGTCACGCGCAAGGAGAGCGCGCTCGCCGAGATGCGGCGCGTGCTCGCGCCGGGCGGCGTCGCGGTCGTGCTCGAGTTCTCGAAGGTGGCCGCGCCGCTCGCCCCGGCCTACGACTGGTACTCGTTCGCCGTGCTGCCCCGCCTCGGGCGGCTGGTCGCCGGCGACGAAGCAAGCTATCGTTACCTCGCCGAGTCGATCCGCATGCACCCCGACCAGGAAACGCTGAAGGGGATGATGGAACAGGCGGGCTTCGAATCGGTCGAATACCACAACCTCACCGCCGGCGTGGTCGCGTTGCACGTAGGACGCGTCTACTGAGCCGCCGGTCAGGCCATCCTTGAATCGGGAGCCGCTCGTGAAACCGATCGCCGCAGGACTCGTCGTCGTCGCCGCCGCCACGCTTCTCGCGGCCGATTTCTCGGAAGCCCGGCGCCTCTCGGGCGGACGCAGCCTCGGCGCCCAGCGCCCGGGCGCGACCCAACCGGCCGCACCGCCCGCGCAGGCCGGCTCGCCGGCCGGCGCGACGACCTCGAACGCCGCGCCCGCGACGCCGCCGGGCGCCGGTCCGGCGAGCAACCCGGTGATGACGCCGCCAGCCGGCGCGAACGCCGCCGCCAAGTCCGCCCCGACGCCCGCGACCGCCGCGGGTGCGGCGCCGGCGAAGCGCTCGAGCTGGCTCGGCCCGGTCGCGGGTCTCGCCGCGGGGCTCGGCCTCGCCGCCCTCGCCGCGCACCTCGGCTTTTCCGACGAGCTGATGAGCATCCTGCTGATCGCGTTCGCCGCGATGGCCGTGCTGTTCGTCGTGCGCCTGTTGATGTCGCGCCGCGGCACGATGCGCGAGCCGATGCCGTACGCCGGCGCTGGCGCCGGTCTCGGCACGACGCCGGGCGGCTACGAGACGCAGGTCCCGCCGCCGGCGCGCTTCGAGCCGACCGCGTTCGGCGGACCGCCGCTCGACCAGACGCGGACGCCCTTGCTCCCGGCGGGCTTCGACGCGCCCGCCTTCGCGCGCGAGGCGAAGAAGCAGTTCCTCGCCGTGCAGGCCGCGCACGACCGCCACGACGCGAAGTCGCTGGCGGACGTGATGACGCCTGAACTGCACCGCGAGATCATGCGCGAGATGGAGGCGAGCGGCGCAGCGCGGCCGACCGAGATCGTCGACGTCGACGCCGAGGTGATCGACGTCGCGACCGAAGGTGCGAAGCACTGGGTCAGCGTGCGCTTCTCGGGCACCGCGCGGGAGGGCGGCGCGCTCGAGCCGTTCGACGAGGTGTGGAACCTCGTCAAGCCGGTCGACGGCAGCTCCGGGTGGCTGATCGCGGGCATCCAGCAGCAGGTCATGCCCTCGTGATCCTGGGCGGACGCTCGCCCGAGGCGCTCGCCGCCGAAGCCGCCAACCGTGCGCTCCACGGCGAGACCTGGGCGCGCGACCAGCTCGCCGCGCATGCCGGCCGCGTCGTCGCCGTCGTATCCGGTCCGCTAGCGGCCGCATTCACGATCCAGGACGACGGCACGTTCTCGGCCGCGCCGGCAGGCGCCGTCGCGGACCTGACGCTGACCGTCTCTCCGCTCGCGCTGCCGGCGCTCGCCGCCGAGCCGTCGCGCTGGCGCGAGTCGGTGCGCGCGGACGGCGACCAGGCGCTCGCCGCGACGCTCGAGTCGATCGCGCAGACCTTCGCGTGGTTCGTCGAGCGCGCGTTCGCGCGCGTGTTCGGTCCGATCGCGGGCCAGGCGATCGCCGATGCCGGCCGCACGCTGCTTTCGATCCCGGCCGCGATGTCGCATCAGGCCGCGGCCGGCGTCGCGCAGTTCGCGTCGGAGGCCGACGTGGTCGCGCACCGCGGCGACTTCGCTGCGTTCTCGTGCGGGACCGTCGAGGCCGAGGAGCGCGTTGCCGCACTGGCGGCGCGCATCGCGGCGCTCGAGGAGGGCGGCGCGCCGCTCCGCAAGCGCGCGAAGAAGGTAACGTAGCGGGTCCTCCGGGGTCGAAGGCCCGGCGCCCGCTCGATGGCTCAAGCACCGACGCTCGCGAAGTTCAGCCGGCCGCGCCTGTACGCGGTCGTCAAGCGCGAACGCCTGTTCAAGGCGCTCGACGAGGCGCGCGCCCATCCGATCGTGTTCATCGCCGCGCCGCCGGGCGCCGGCAAGTCGACGCTGGTCGCGAGCTACGTCGAGTCGCGGCGCGCGCCGGGCCTTTGGTTCCAGGCCGACATCGGCGACAGCGACCCCGCGACGTTCTTCCACTACGTGACCGCGGCCGCGGCTTCGCTGACCGGGCGCGGCGCGAGGAAGGCGTCGGCGTTGCCGCGCTGGAGCCCGAGCTACGCGTCCGACCTCGCGGCGTTCACGCGGCGCTTCCTGCGCGAGTTCTTCGCCCTGTTCCCGCAGGGATCGATCTTCGTCGTCGACAGCTTCCACGAGGCCGCCGGCACGCCCGAATGGCGCCAGGCGTTCTCGGACGCGCTGGTCGAGCTGCCGGTCGGGGTCAACATGCTGATCCTGTCGCGCGCCGACCCGCCCCCCGAGATGTCGCGCCTGCTCGCGTCGCAGGCGATGGTGCGGCTCGGCTGGGAATCGCTGCGTTTCACCGCGGCCGAGGCCGCCGACGTCGTCGGCAAGGTCGGCGAGACGCCCGCGATCGTCGAGGCGATCCACCGCGCGAGCGACGGCTGGGCCGCGGGGCTCGTGCTGATGCGCGAGCATCTCGCGCGGCTCACGATCGCAGATGCGGGGCCGCTTCGCGCGACCGCGGCGCTCGACGACAGCCGCGAATCGGTGTTCGCGTACTTCACCGGAGAGATCTTCGCGCGCGCGCGGCCCGAGAACCGTCGCACGCTGATGCTCGCAGCGCTGCTGCCGTCGGTCACGGCGGAGGATGCCGAGGTGCTGTCGGGCAACCCGGACGCGCAGCGCCTGTTCGAGCACCTGTACCGGCGCCACCTGTTCGTCGACCGGCGCCGCGCCGGCGAGCGCAACGTCTACAACTTCCACGGCCTGTTCCGCGAGTTCCTGCTTGCCGAGGGGCGCGCGCGACTTCCCGCCGACGAGCGCCGCGAGGCGCGCGCGCGCGCCGCGCGCCTGCTCGTCGAGCGGGGCGACGTCGACGCGGCGGCGTCGATCTACCGCGACGCCGGCGCGTGGCGCGAGCTCGCCGCGCTCGCGCGCGACGAGTCGACACGGCTGATCGGCGAGGGACGCCACGAGACGCTGCGCGACTGGATCGTGTCGCTGCCGGCGAGCGTGCGCGACGACGACCCCGAGCTCGTGTACGCGCTCGCGGTTACGCACGTGTACGGCGACCCGGCGCTCGCGAAATCGCTGCTCGCGCAGGCGCACGACGCGTTCGTCGCGCGCGGCGACACGCGCGGCGCGATGCTCGCCGCCGCCGCGTCGATCGACTGCCACTACCACGAGTGGGCCGACTTCGCGCCGCTGGATCGATGGATCGCGGTGCTCGAGCGCGGGCTCGAAGGGAAGGCGGTGCTGCGCTCCGCGACCGAGGAGCTTCGCGTGCGCGCGAGCCTGCTCCTGGCGCTACTGTTCCGGCAGCCGGCGCATCCGGAGCTCGCGACGCACGCACGCGCAGTGGCGAGCCTGTTGGCGAGCGAGGCGATCGCCGCGGCGCCGGTCAACGTGCGCCTGTCCGCGGCATCCGTGCTGTTCAACTACTACAACTGGGCGACCAAGGGTGAATCGGCCGACGCGCTGATCGCGCTCGCGCTGCCGTGGCTCGACGATCCGCAGGCCACGCCGCTCAACCGCGTGTGGTTCCTCGTGCATCTCGCGTTCCACGAGCAGATCACGCGGCAGTACGCGAAGGCGCGCAAGCGCATGGCCGAGGCCGAGGCGATCGCGCGCGAGCACGGGCTCGCGTCGGTGCTGTTCGAGATCTACCACGCGGACGTCGGCGCGGCATCGGCGGCGCGCGACATCGCCGGCGCGCAGATCGCGCTCGAGAAGCTGCGCTCGGTGCTGAACCCGGCGCGGCGCATGGACGTCGCGTATTTCCGCCACCAGGAGGCGGCGTTCCTGCTGATCTCGGGCCGCCCGCGGGAGGCGGCCGAGGCGTCGCGCCAGGCCGTCGACATCGGCCGCGAGGCCGGCATGCCGACGATGCAGCTGCCGCACCTGATGATGCTCGGTGCACACGCGCTGCTGGCGGCGGGGCGGCGCGACGAGGCGCTCGCGCGCTACGACGAGGCGATCGCGCAGGCGGCGCCGGTCGACATGCGCACGTTCTCGTTCCATCGCGATCTCGCGCGCGCGCACTTCGCGCTGGGAGCGGGCGATACCGTTGCGGCGCTCGGCGTGCTGCGCGCGCTGTTCGCGGCCTGCCGCGAGGCGAAGTTCTACGGGTTCATGCGGCAGGCGCCACTCGGCGTGTCGAAGCTCGCCGCGCTCGCGCTTGCGCACGGTGTCGAGGTCGAGTACGTGCGCACGCTGGTCAGGATGCGCGGCCTGCCGGCGCCGTCGCTCGACCTCGCCGGCTGGCCGTGGCCGCTTTCGATCCGCACGTTCGGCGCGTTCGAGCTTCGGCGCCACGGCGAGCCGGTCGTCTCGAAAGGCAAGGCGCAGAAGAAGCCGCTGGAGCTCATGAAGGCGCTGATCGCGCAGGGCGCGAGGCGCGTCGACGCGGCGCTCCTGACCGGGTTCCTGTGGCCCGAGGCCGAGGGCGACGACGCGAAGACCTCGTTCGACAGCACGCTCTACCGGTTGCGCAAGCTCGTCGACGTCGACGGCGCGATCGTGCTGTCCGAGGGCAAGCTGTCGCTGGATCCTGCGAGCGTCTGGGTCGACGCGCTCGCGCTCGACGCGCTCCTCGACGACGACACTGTCGCGGCGACCCGGGCGCTCGCGCTCGCGCGCGGCGACTTCCTCGCGGACGAGCCGGCGTCCGCGTGGGTCGTGCGCGCGCGCGACCGGCTCAAGTCGCGGCTCCTGCGCGCGGTCATCGCCGAGGCGGAGACGTGCGAGGCGAGCGGCGACTACGCCGGGGCGCGCACGCTCTACGAGGCGGTGCTCGAGCGCGACAACCTCGCCGAGGCGGTCTACCGCAGGCTGATGGTCTGCCAGCGCGAGCTGGGTGACGCGGCCGGCGCGATGCTGACCTACCGCCGTTGCCGCGAGCTCCTGTCCATCGTGCTCGGGCGAACGCCCGCCGCCGAGACCGAGGCGATCCGCCGCTCGCTCGCCGCGCCCTAGGAAGACGGCCGGCGTCAGCCGCCGGTCAGGGATCCGTCAGTGAATTGTCCGCCCGGCGCCAGTCGGTCGGATGATCGCGACTCCGCGCGCCTTTCCGCACGTCCGATCTCATGATTTCCTTTAGGTATCAATGATATGCGCGTTCCTGCACGGGTGCGCGGTCCGGCATTCTTGATCAAACGCATCGGTAAGCCATGCGCAAGATGTTGCACAGCACCATCCGATCCGTCGAACGAGACACCGTCCCGAAGGAATCGTCATGGAAAGCTTTGTCGAAGCCCACCCCGAGCGCCACCTGCCGCCGGTGGCGACCGTCGGCCAGCCGGCGGAGCGCTGGACGCCGCTGGCCTGGACGCCGTTCCAGGTTCGCTACGCGCCCGACGCCGAGGTCGCCGCCAATGCGGTCGCGCTGGCGATCCATCGCGCCCGCGAAGTGCTGGCGCGTCGGCTGCGCGTGACCGTGCCGGTGCGCGTGCTCGTCGTCGACGGTTCGTGCGCCGGCGCGCAATCGCTGCGCCCGGAGTCGACGCTGTGGATTCCGTCCGAGCCCTGCGCAGGCTGGGCCGAGCTCGCCCGCATGCTCGACGACCGGCTGCCGCAGCGCTCGCGCCTGCTGTTGCGCAAGACGATGGGCCGCGCGGCCGGGCCGCTCGACCTTTCGCCGGTCGCGCACACGTTCGCGATCGACGCGTACGCCGCGGCGCTCGCGGAACGCGCGGGCAGCACGTTCCCGCGCCGCTGGATCGCCCACGCGTTCGGCGCGTATGCGCGCGTCGTCACGCTCGCCGAAGCGGATCCCGACGCGCTCGCGACGCAGGCGCATCTCGCCGAAGTGGTCGGCTCGACGCTGCCTCCGTCGTATGCACTCGCGGATGCCGACGTCCGCGCCGTGGTCGAGCGCATCGAGGCCACGCGCGATGCCGTGCACGCGCACGCGCGCCACGGCGCCGAGCCGCTCATGCGCTTCCTGCGCGTGTTCCCGGCCGGGATGGCGCCGCGCACCGACGCCGAGCTCGCGCGCCTGATGCTGCGCGAGCTCGGCGACACGGCGTTCCTGCCGACGATCGAAGCGCTCGCCGCGTGAGGCGGGCGCCATGGAGACGATGATGAAAGAGGACAAGACACGGCTCGCTGCCGACCTGTTCTACGCGATTTTGGTCGTCGCGATCACGGCCGCGGGGCTCGCGGCCGGCGCGACGACGCTCGACTTCCAGCTGAGCGAGCTCGCTGCGCTGCTGGCGCTCGCGTGACGACGGAGACGACACCATGAACATCCCGTTCCCGGCCGCGGCGGCGCTCGTCGCCGTCACGCTCGCCGCGACGACGGCGGCCGTGCCGACCACGTTCGCGCAGAAGTCCGCGGATCCCAACGCGCGCGGCCGCTACCTGGTCGGCATCACCGGCTGCAACGACTGCCACACGGCGAACTTCGCGCTGTCGAACGGCGCGGTCCCGGAGAAGAACCGGTTGACCGGCGACGCGCTCGGCTGGCAGGGTCCGTGGGGCACGACCTACCCGCCGAACCTACGGACCTTCTTCCAGTCGGTCGACGACAAGGCCTGGATCGCGATGGCGCGCACGCGCGATTTCAAGCCGCCGATGCCGACGCCGTCGCTCCGCGCGATGACCGACGACGACCTCCGCGCGATCTCGCGCTACGTGCGATCGCTCGGCCCCGCCGGCGGTCCGGCGCCCGCGTACGTTCCGCCGGGGCAGCCGGTCAAGGGGCCGGTCGTCACCTTTCCGGCGCCGCCCCAATGAGATCCTCACGACGACGAGCAAGCGACGCGGCGCGCACGACCGGCGCGCCGCCGCGCCCGCGTCCGGTAGTGGAACGCTCCGCCGCCGACACCGCCCCCGCACCTTCGCCCTCGACGTCGCGTCCCAGGCGCAAGCCCCGCTTCGTGCTCTGACGCCCCCGGTTAGACTCGGGGGATGCGGCTCCTGCGCTTCCTCCGCATCCTGCGCGTCGCGCTCAAGCACGGCCTCGACGAGTTCCTGCTCGGCCACGAGCGCGTGCGGG
>DATBSV010000182.1:0-3610 GCA_036559685.1 Casimicrobiaceae bacterium | reverse complement strand
TGCTGCTGGTGGGCGTGCCGCTCAATCGCGTGCTCGCGCGCATCCGCGCGATCCGCGAGGAGCGCTACAGCCTGTTCCGCGGCTTCTTCCACGGCGCGACGGACATGGCGGACGCCGCCGAGAACCTGCAGCCGCGCCTGCTGGCGGTCATGCTGACCGATCGCGCGGCGGCGATCGGGCGCACGCTCGGCGAGCTCAGGCTGCAAGGCCTGGTCGAGGTGAGCGGCGTGCGCCGTCGCGGTTCGCGGTCGACGCGACCGACGCCGGACTGGCGGTTCGAGTCCGGCGACGTCGTCGTCGTGCTCGGCCGGCCCGAGAACCTCGCGATCGCGGAAGCACGCCTGCTCGAAGGTTGACCGCGCCGCGCAGGTGCGAGCCGATTTGCTGGCACGGCGGTGCGCCCGCTACAATCACCGGTCCTTCCGGTCCTCCACCGTGCCCCCGACCCCCCAGGCCCGACCTGCGGCGAGCTTCGACCGCCGCCGCACGACCGCCATCGAGCTCGACGGCGTGACGTTCGGCTACGACCGCACGCGCAACGTGCTGACCGGCATCACGATGACGATTCCGCGCGGCAGCGTCGTCGCGATCATGGGCGGCTCGGGTTGCGGCAAGACGACGATCCTGCGCCTGATCGGCGGGCAGCTCCGGCCGCGCGCCGGGCGGGTGATGGTCGCGGGCCAGTCGGTGCCCGACCTCGACCGCGACGGCCTGTTCGCGTTGCGCCGCGAAGTCGGCATGCTCTTCCAGTTCGGCGCGCTGTTCACCGACCTCACGGTGTTCGAGAACGTCGCGTTCCCGCTGCGCGAGCACACCGACCTGTCCGAGGACATGATCCGCGACCTCGTGCTGATGAAGCTCAACGGCGTGGGGCTGCGCGGCGCCGCGCAGGTGATGCCGGCGCAGCTCTCGGGCGGCATGGCGCGCCGCGTCGCACTCGCTCGCGCGATCGCGCTCGACCCGATGCTCGTCATGTACGACGAGCCGTTCGCCGGGCTCGACCCGATCTCGCTCGGCATCGTCGGCCAGCTCATCCGCAAGCTCAACGACGCGCTCGGCATCACGTCGGTCGTCGTCACCCACGACGTGTACGAGTCGCTCAAGATCGTCGACTATCTGTACTTCGTCTCGGAAGGCCGGATCGTCGCGCAGGGGACGCCGGACGAGGTGCGCGCGTCGTCCGATCCGTTCGTCCGCCAGTTCGTCGACGGCCAGGCCGACGGCCCGGTCCCGTTCCACGTCGCCGCGGCGCCGCTCGAGGCGTCGTTCGGTGTCCATGCCGGCTAGCGCCGTCGCCGACGGGCTGCGTCGCATCGGCGGCGGGACGCGCCGCGCGATCGCGCGCCTGGGATTTGCCTCGCGTTTCGCCCTCGCGGTGCTGATCCACTCGCCGGCGGGCCTGAAGCGCATCCGCCTCACGCTGCGTGAGATCTACTTCTCGGGCGTGCTCTCGCTCGTCATCATCCTGGTGTCGGGCCTGTTCGTCGGCATGGTGCTGGCGCTGCAGGGCTACGACGTGCTGCAGCGCTACGGCGCGTCCGACTCGCTCGGCATCCTCGTCTCGCTCTCGCTCGTCCGCGAGCTCGGACCCGTCGTCGCGGGACTCCTGTTCGCGAGCCGCGCCGGCAGCGCCATCACCGCCGAGATCGGCCTCATGAAGGCGACCGAGCAGCTCTCGGCGATGGAGATGATGGCGGTCGACCCGCTCGCGCGCGTCGTCGCGCCGCGCTTCTGGGGCGGCGTGATCTCGATGCCGCTGCTGGCCGCGCTGTTCTCGACGCTCGGCATCTTTGGCGCGTACCTGGTCGGCGTCAAGCTGATCGGCATCGACGCCGGCGCGTTCTGGGGCAACATGCAATCCGTGGTCCAGTTCCAGCATGACATCCTCAACGGCATCATCAAGAGCGTCGTGTTCGGCATCATCGTGAGCCTGATCGCCGTGTTCGAAGGGTACGACGCGCCGCCGACGGCCGAAGGCGTGTCCGGGGCCACGACGCGCACCGTCGTCGCGTCGTCGCTCGCGATCCTCGCCGCCGATTTCATGCTGACCGTCTTCATGTTTCGCGGCGTGGGCGTCATCTGACATGCCGGCGCGACGATTTCCGACAGCGAGCGCAAGCCAACGAGCGAGACATTCGCCATGAACCGATCGACCATCGACCTGTGGGTCGGCATCTTCGTCGCGCTGGGACTTGGCGCGATCCTGTTCCTGTCCCTCAAGGTCGGGAACCTGATCACGACCGGCACGCGCGGCGAGGGCTATCACATCGAGGCGGCATTCGACAACATCGGCGGGCTCAAGGTGCGCGCGCCGGTGAAGGCGGCCGGCGTCGTCGTCGGGCGCGTCGAGTCGATCAAGCTCGACCCGAAGACCTACGAGGCGCAGGTGTCGCTCAACGTCGAGAAGCAGTACCAGTTCACCAAGGACACGATCGCATCGATCCTGACGTCGGGCCTGCTCGGCGAGGTCTACATCGGGCTCGATGCCGGCGGCGATACGCAGATGATCGCCGACGGCGGGCGCATCGCGAAGACGCAGTCTGCCGTCGTGCTCGAGAAGCTGATCGGCCAGTTCATGCTCGACAAGGCCTCTGCCGGAGCCGCCAAATGAAGATCGCCAGCACGGGAGTGCGCCTGACCGCGGTGCTTGCGCTCGTCGGCGCGCTGGGCGGATGCGCGACGACGGGGGGCGGCTCCGCGCCGTCGAGGGCCGATCCGTTCGAACCGTTCAACCGCGTCATGTACGCGATCCACGAGCCGCTCGACACCAACATCGTCCGGCCGATCGCGCAGGCGTGGGTCGACTACGTTCCCACGCCGATCCAGTCCGGCGTGCACACGTTCTTCGGCAACATCGAGGACGGCTTCTCGGCCTTCAACAGCCTGCTCCAGGGCAAGTGGGACAAGGCAGGCGACGACCTCGGCCGCCTCACGGTCAACATCTGGGGCTTCGGCGTCGTCGACATCGCGTCGCAGGTGGGCATCCCGAAGGGCGACGAGGACTTCGGCCAGACGTTCGGCTATTGGGGCATCCCGCAGGGACCGTACCTGTTCGTTCCGCTGATCGGACCCACGACGGTGCGCGACGGAACCGGGTTGGTCATCCGTTATTACCTCGGCCCGACCACCTACGTCGTCAACGACGTGCCGCTGCGCAACGTTCTGTATTTCCTGGGCGCGCTCGACCTTCGCGTGCAGGCGCTCGACGCCTCGAAGATGGTCGACCAGGCGGCCATCGACCGCTACACGTTCATCCGCCGCGCCTACCTGCAGCGGCGCGAATACCTTGTGCACGACGGCAACCCGCCGAGGAAGGACGACGACGAATGAACGAATTGATCCCCCCGAAGCGCGCCTCGTGCGCCTCCCCCCGAGGGGGCCGGCGGCCTCGGGGCGGCCCTTCGGCCGCCAAGCCCTTCGACACGCTGCGCAGGGCGATCGTGCTTGGCGCATGCGCGCTCTTCGCGCTGCCCGCGCTCGCGCAGGAAGCCCCGGATGCGCTGGTCAAGCGCGTCTCGCAGGAGGTGCTGCAGGTCATCAAAGCCGATCCCAAGGTGCAGGCCGGCGACCAGGCCCGCATCCGCGAGGTGATCGAGTCCAAGCTGGTCCA
>DATBSV010000181.1:0-2491 GCA_036559685.1 Casimicrobiaceae bacterium | reverse complement strand
TCCGGCCGCGTGCGCGCGGTTTCGCACGTCCGGCTGATCGTCGCCGACCTGGAAGGCGCGATCGCGTTCTACCGGCGTGTGCTCGACGCGGAGCCGGTCGTGAGCGTGCCCGGCATCTACGTCGAGTTCGACACGCCCGGCGCGCGCCTCGCGCTGGTCAGCGACGCGACGATGGGGGCCGTGGTCGGACGCCCTGCGCCGCGCGCCGGCGACGCGGTCGTCGTGTGCCTGCGCGTCGACGACGTCGATGCGGCGGCGAAGCGGCTGAAGGCCGGCGGCGCGACGCTCGTGCGCGAGCCGCACGACCAGCCGACCTGGGCACAGCGCGTCGCGCACCTGCGCGACCCGGCCGGCAATCTCGTCGAACTGTGGACGCGCCTCGCGCACGCGCAACGGTGACCGCGATGGCCGAATACACGCTCTACGGATTCGCGCAGTCGGGCAACGCGTACAAGCCCGCGCTCGCGCTCGAGCTGGCCGGTGCGGATTGGGCCCCGCGCTTCGTCGACTTCTTTGGCGGCGAGACGCGCACGCCGGCGTACCGCGCGATCAACGCGATGGGCGAGGTCCCGGTCCTCGAGCACCGCGGCCGGCGGCTCACGCAGTCGGGCGTCATCCTCGATTACCTGTCGGGCACGCTCGGCCGCTTCGGCTGGCGCGACGACGACGAGCGCCGCGAGATCCTGCGCTGGCTCCTGTGGGACAACCACAAGCTGACGAGCTACACGGCGACGTACCGGTTCCTGCGCGCGCTGACCAAGGACCCCGACCCGGCGGTCGTCGCCGAGTTCGGCAAGCGCGCGCGCGGTGCGTGGGGCGTGCTCGACACGCACCTTGCGGATCGCGCGTGGATCGTCGGCGAGCGGCTCACGATCGCCGACCTTTCGTGCTGCGCCTACCTGTTCTTCGACGACGAGATCGGCGTAGACTGGGGCGAGTTTCCCGCGATCGGCGCGTGGCTCGAGCGCCTCAAGGCGGAGCCGCGCTGGAAGCATCCCTACGCCATGCTGCCCGGGCATCCGCGCCCCTCGGTATAGCGCCCATGCCCGTCCTCGACTCCACGCTCGACGTCCGCGATCCCGTCTTCGCGAAAAATCGCGACGCGATGTCCGCGCTCGTCGCGGACCTCCGCGAAAAGGTCGCGACAATCGAAGACGGCGGCGGCGAGACATCGAACGCACGCCACGTCGCGCGCGGCAAACTCCTGCCGCGCGACCGCATCCGCGCGGTGATCGACCCCGGCAGCCCGTTCCTCGAGCTGTCGTCGCTCGCCGCCTACGGGATGTACGACGACAACATCGCGGCGGCCGGCATCATCACCGGTGTGGGCCGCGTGTCGGGCCGCGAGTGCGTGATCGTCTGCAACGACGCGACGGTCAAGGGCGGCACCTACTACCCGATGACGGTCAAGAAGCACGTGCGCGCGCAGGAGATCGCGCGCGAGAACCGCCTGCCGTGCATCTACCTGGTCGACTCGGGCGGCGCGAACCTGCCCAACCACACCGAGGTGTTTCCCGATCGCGACCACTTCGGGCGCATCTTCTACAACCAGGCGACGATGTCGGCCGAGGGCATTCCGCAGATCGCGGCCGTGCTCGGGTCGTGCACCGCCGGCGGCGCCTACGTGCCCGCGATGGCCGACGAGTCGATCATCGTCCGCGAGCAGGGCACGATCTTCCTCGGCGGCCCGCCGCTCGTGAAGGCCGCGACCGGCGAGATCGTCAGCGCCGAGGAGCTCGGCGGCGCCGACGTGCACACGCGGATCTCGGGCGTCGCCGACCATTACGCGCTGAACGACCACCACGCGCTCGCGATCGTGCGCTCGATCGTCGCGAGGCTGGGGCCGCCGACGCGGGCGACGATCGACGCGATCGCCCCAGCCGAGCCGCTGCGCGCGGCCGACGAGCTCTATGGCGTCATCAACGCGGACATCCGCAAGCCCTACGATGTGCGCGAGGTGATCGCGCGCATCGTCGACGGCAGCGAGCTCGACGAGTTCAAGGCGCGGTACGGCTCGACGCTCGTGACCGGTTTCGCGCACCTGTGGGGCTATCCGGTCGGCGTGATCGCGAACAACGGCGTGCTCTACAGCGAGTCGGCACAGAAGGGCGCGCACTTCATCGAGCTTTGCTGCCAGCGCGGGATTCCGCTCGTGTTCCTGCAGAACATCACCGGCTTCATGGTCGGCAAGAAATACGAGTCTGGTGGTATTGCCCGCGACGGCGCCAAGATGGTCACGGCCGTGTCCTGCGCGCAGGTGCCGAAATTCACGGTGATCATCGGCGGCAGTTTCGGCGCCGGCAATTACGGCATGTGCGGCCGGGCCTTCAATCCGCGCTTCCTCTGGATGTGGCCCAACGCGCGCATCTCGATCATGGGCGGCGAGCAGGCCGCCGCGGTGCTGGCGACGGTGCGGCGCGACGGCATGACCACGCGTGGCCAGGAATGGAGCGCTGACGCGGAGGAGGAGTTCAAAGCGCCGATCCGCGCC
>DATBSV010000180.1:0-14507 GCA_036559685.1 Casimicrobiaceae bacterium | reverse complement strand
CGACCAGCGCCAGTCGGCGGTGATGTCGGCGCTCACGATCGCGCAGCGCGAGCGCGGCTGGCTGTCGGACGCGGCGATGGACGAGGTCGCGGCCATCCTCGGCATGCCGCCGGTCGCCGTCTACGAGGTCGCGACGTTCTACACGATGTACGACCTCAAGCCGACCGGGCGCTTCAAGCTGACGCTCTGCACGAACCTCCCGTGCGCGCTTTCGGGGGCGACCGAGGCCGCGGAGCAGCTCAAGCGGCGCCTGGGCATCGGCTTCGGCGAGACGACCTCCGACGGCCGCTTCACGCTGAAGGAGGGCGAGTGCATGGGAGCGTGCGGCGATGCGCCCGTGCTGCTCGTCAACAACCACCGGATGGTCAGCTGGATGAAAGGCGACGCGCTCGACGCGTTCGTCGACGAGCTGGCGGCCGCCGCGGACCGTGGCGAAGGCGCGCCGAACGGCGGAGCGCAGCGATGAACGCGCCGCGCGAGTTCCTCGACTTCGGGCCCGACGCCGTGCTGATGGCGGGGCTCAATGGCACCAACTGGCGCCTCGCCGACTACGCCAAGCGCGGCGGCTACGAGGCGCTGAAGAAGATCCTCGCGGAGAAGACGCCGCCGGCGACCGTGATCGCCGAGGTCAAGAAGAGCGCGCTGCGCGGCCGGGGCGGCGCGGGTTTCCCCACCGGGCTCAAGTGGAGCTTCATGCCGCAGCAGTTCCCGGGCGACAAGTACGTCGTGTGCAATTCCGACGAGGGCGAGCCGGGCACGTTCAAGGACCGCGACCTGTTGCGCTACAACCCGCACAGCCTGATCGAGGGGATGATCATCGCGGGCTACGCGATGGGCTGCGCGCGCGGCTACAACTACGTGCACGGCGAGATCTGGGATGTTTACGAAAGATGCGAAGAGGCGCTCGCGGAGGCGTACGCCGCGGGCTTCCTCGGCAAGGACATCCTCGGGAGCGGCTTCAGCTTCGACCTTTACAACCACCACGGCTACGGCGCGTACATCTGCGGCGAGGAGACGGCGCTGCTCGAGTCGCTCGAAGGCAAGAAGGGCCAGCCGCGCTTCAAGCCGCCGTTCCCGGCGAGCTACGGGCTCTACGGCAAGCCGACGACGATCAACAACACCGAGACGTTCGCGTCGGTGCCGTGGATCATGCGGCAGGGCGGCGAGTGGTTCCTGAACCTGGGCAAGCCCAACAACGGCGGCACCAAGATCTTCTCGGTCTCGGGTGACGTCGAGCGGCCCGGCAACTTCGAGGTCAAGCTCGGCACGCCGTTCGCGAAGTTGCTCGAGATGGCGGGCGGCATGCGTGGCGGGCGCAAGCTCAAAGCGGTGATCCCGGGCGGGTCGTCGGCGCCGGTGCTGCCGGCCGACGTGATGATGGCCACCGACATGGACTACGACTCGATCGCGAAGGCCGGCTCGATGCTGGGCTCCGGCGCGGTGATCGTGATGGACGAGACGCGCTGCATGGTGCGCTCGCTCCTGCGCCTGTCGTACTTCTATTACGAGGAGTCGTGCGGCCAGTGCACGCCGTGCCGCGAAGGCACCGGATGGCTGTGGCGGGTCGTCGACCGCATCGAGAAAGGCGAGGGGCGCCAGGAGGACCTCGACCTCCTGACCTCGGTCTCCGACAACATCATGGGCCGCACGATCTGCGCGCTCGGCGACGCGGCGGCGATGCCGGTCAAGAGCTTCGTCAAGCACTTCCGCGCCGAGTTCCAGCATCACATCGACCACAAGCGCTGCCTCGTCGCTCCTTACGTATGACGTCCCCCCGAAACTCGCTTCGCTTGTCGCCCCCCAGGGGGCGGTGCGCCCTTGGGGCGGCCCGGCGGGCGCACTAGCCGATGCCCACACTCGAAGTCGACGGCAAGCCGGTCGAGGTCCCGGGCGGCAGCACGGTGATGGACGCCGCGGTGAAGCTCGGCATCTACGTGCCGCACTTCTGCTGGCACCGCAAGCTCTCGATCGCGGCGAACTGCCGCATGTGCCTCGTGCAGGTCGAGAAGGCGCCGAAGCCGCTGCCCGCGTGCGCGACGCCGGCAACCGACGGCATGAAGGTCCACACGCACTCGGACATCGCGATCGCGGCGCAGAAGGGCGTGATGGAGTTCCTGCTGATCAACCATCCGCTCGACTGCCCGATCTGCGACCAGGGCGGCGAGTGCCAGCTCCAGGACCTCGCGGTCGGCTACGGCGCGTCGAATTCGCGCTACGACGAGCCCAAGCGCGTCGTGTTCCAGAAGAACCTGGGACCGCTGGTCTCGGCCCAGGAGATGACGCGCTGCATCCACTGCACGCGCTGCGTGCGCTTCGGCCAGGAGATCGCCGGCGTCATGGAGCTCGGCATGATCGGCCGCAGCGAGCATGCCGAGATCGTCACGTTCGTCGGCAAGACCGTCGACTCGGAGCTGTCGGGCAACATGATCGACGTGTGCCCGGTCGGCGCGCTGACGTCGAAGCCGTTCCGCTATGCGGCGCGCACCTGGGAGCTCGCGCGGCGCAAGTCCGTGTCGCCGCACGACGCGCTCGGCAGCAACCTCGTCGTGCAGGTGAAGAACGACCGCGTGATGCGCGTGCTGCCGCTCGAGAACGAGGCGATCAACGAGTGCTGGCTGTCCGACAAGGACCGCTTCAGCTACGAGGCGCTCGGGTCCGAGGAGCGCCTGACCGAGCCGCGCGTCAAGGAGAACGGCGAGTGGCGCGTGGTGGACTGGACGACCGCGCTCGAGACGGTCGCCAAGGGACTGAAGGAGACGGCGGCCCGTCACGGCGGCGGCGCCGTCGGCGTGCTCGCGTCGCCGCATGCGACCTTCGAGGAGCTCGCGCTCGCCGCGCGGCTCGTGCGCGGGATCGGCGGCGGCCATGTCGACCACCGGCTGCGCCAGACGGATTTCTCCGACGACGGCGCGCGCGCAGGCATCCCGTGGCTCGGCATGCCCATCGCGGACATCGGCACGCTCGATCGCGCGCTCGTCATCGGCAGCTTCCTTCGTAAGGACCATCCGCTGGTGGCCGCACGGCTTCGGCTCGCGACGAAGAAGCACGCACAGGTCTCGTCGCTGCACGCCGTCGACGACGACTGGCTGATGCCGCTCGCGCACAAATCGATCACGCCGCCGTCGCTTATGCCGGCGGCGCTCGCCGGCATCGTCGTCGCGGCGGCGAGGGCCTCGGGCAAGCCGGTGCCGTCGGGTCTTTCGTCGATCGCCCCCTCGGCGCAGGCCGAAGCGATCGCGGCGAGCCTTCTCGGCGGCAGCAAGCGAGCGGTGTTCCTGGGCAACGCGGCCGTCCAGCATCCGGAGGCCGCGAAGCTCCGCGCGCTCGCCCAGGCGCTCGCCGAGATTCTCGGCGCGACGCACGGCACGCTCGTCGAGTCGGCCAACGCGATCGGAGCGGCGCTGGCCGGCGCCGAGCCGAGCGACGGCGGTCTCGACGCGGCGGCGATGCTCGCCGAGCCGCGCAAGGCCTACCTGGTCCTGCACGCCGAGCCCGAGTTCGATTGCGCGCAGCCGGTCGCGGCGCGCGCGGCGCTCGCGAAGGCCGACCTCGTCGTCGTGATGAGCCCGTTCGCGCACGGCACGAGCTACGCCGACGTGCTGCTGCCGATCGCGCCGTTCACCGAGACGGCGGGGACGTTCGTCAATTGCGAGGGCCGGCTCCAGTCGTTCAACGGCGTCGTGCGCCCGCTCGGCGAGACGCGTCCCGGCTGGAAGGTGCTGCGCGTCCTCGGGACGATGCTGGGCGTGCCGGGCTTCCACTACGAGTCGATCGAGGACGTGCGCCGCGACGTGCTGCCGGACGCCGACGCGATTCGCGCCGCGCTGTCGAATGCGACGTCGCTCGCGCCGACCGCGCCGGTGGTGCAACCCGCGCCGCTCGAGCGCATCGCCGATATCCCGATCTACTTCGCCGATCCGCTCGTGCGGCGCGCGCAGTCGCTGCAGCAGACCGCCGACGCGAGGCCGCCGCGCGCTCGCGTGCACAGGACGCTCCTCGAGAAGCTCGGGATCGCCGACGGCGCGCAGGTGCGCATCCGGCAGGGACGCGGCGAAGCGGTCGTCGCCGCCGTCGCCGACGCGGCGGTGCCGCCGGGCGTCGTGCGCCTCGCGGCCGCGCACCCGTCGACCTGCGGGCTCGACGGGCTGTCGGGTCCGGTCAGCGTGGAGCGCGCCTAGGCCCCATGGACGCGATGCTCGCTCCCGTGCGCGACCTGCTGGGCCCGGCGTGGGTGCCGGTGTGGACGCTCGCGAAGATCGTCATGATCCTCGTGCCGCTGATCCTCGCGGTCGCGTACCTGACGTTCTGGGAGCGCAAGGTCATCGGCTGGATGCAGGTGCGCATCGGCCCCAACCGCGTCGGCGTGTGGGGCCTGCTGCAGCCTTTCGCGGACGTCCTGAAGCTCGTGTTCAAGGAGATCATTCTCCCGACGGGCGCGAACCGCTACCTGTTCTTCATTGCGCCGATCCTCGCGATCGGCCCCGCGGTCGCCGCGTGGGCGGTCATCCCGTTCAACGACACGTTCGTGGTCGCCGACATCAACGCGGGACTGCTCTACATCCTCGCGATGACGTCGATGGGCGTCTACGGGATCATCCTCGCCGGCTGGGCGTCGAACTCGAAGTACGCTTTCCTGGGCGCGCTGCGCTCGGCCGCGCAGATCGTGAGCTACGAGCTCGCGATGGGCTTCGCGCTGGTCGCGGTGCTGATGTGCGCGAACAGCCTCAACCTGCGCGAGATCGTCCTCGGGCAGGAGGGGGGCGCGGCCTACTGGTACCTCTGGCCGCTCTTCCCGATGTTCATCGTCTACCTGGTCTCCGGCATCGCCGAGACCAACCGCCACCCGTTCGACCTCGCCGAGGGCGAGAGCGAGATCGTGGCCGGCTTCCACGTCGAGTACTCGGGTGTCGCGTTCGCCGTGTTCTTCCTCGCCGAGTACATGAACATGATCCTGATCGCCGCGCTGGCGACGATCCTGTTCCTCGGCGGCTGGCTCTCGCCGTTCCCGATCCTGAACGACCTCAAGGTGGGCGACTTCGCGCCGTTCGGCGACGGCATGCCGTGGCTGTTCGCGAAGATGGCGTTCATCCTGCTGATCTTCCTGTGGATCCGCGCGACCTTCCCGCGCTACCGCTACGACCAGGTGATGCGCCTCGGCTGGAAGATCTTCATCCCGCTCACGCTCGTGTGGATCGCGTTCGTCGGCACGATGCTGCAGACGCGCTTCGCGCCGCTGTTCCACTGAGGCCACGATGCAGCGCCTGCGCGAATTCCTGAAGACCTGGTTCCTGCTCGAGCTGCTGCGCGGGCTCGCGCTGACCGGCCGGCACATGTTCAAGCGCAAGGTGACCGTGCAGTTCCCCGAGGAGAAGACGCCGCAGAGCCCGCGCTTCCGCGGCCTGCATGCGCTGCGGCGCTACCCGAACGGCGAGGAGCGCTGCATCGCGTGCAAGCTCTGCGAGGCCGTCTGTCCGGCGCTCGCGATCACGATCGAGTCCGAGCAGCGCGACGACGGCACGCGCCGGACCACGCGCTACGACATCGACCTGACCAAGTGCATCTTCTGCGGCTTCTGCGAGGAAAGCTGCCCGGTCGACTCGATCGTCGAGACGCGCGTGCTCGAGTACCACGGCGAGAAGCGCGGCGACCTCTACTACACGAAGGAAATGCTGCTGGCCGTCGGCGACAAGCTCGAGCCGCAGATCGCGGCCGATCGCGCCGAGGACGCGCGCTACCGCTGACCGCCATGGGCTTCCAGGACGCCATCTTCTACGTGTTCGCCACGATCCTCGTGGTCTCGGCCACGCTGGTGATCAGCGTACGCAACCCGGTGCACGCGGCGCTGTGGCTCGTGGCGTCGTTCTTCACGGCCGCGGCGATCTGGCTGCTGCTCGGCGCGGAGTTCCTCGCGATCGTCCTCGTGCTCGTCTACGTCGGCGCGGTCATGGTGCTGTTCCTGTTCGTGATCATGATGCTCGACATCAACTTCGACGAGCTCAGGCGCAACTTCAAGAGCTACCTGCCGGTCGGCGCCGCGGTCGGCGCGCTGGTGCTGCTCGAGATGGTCCTGGTCATCCGCGTGGGCGCCTCGGCGGCTGGCAGCGCGAGCACGGCGCGCCCGGTGGGCAGCAATACCGCCGCGCTGGGCAAGCTGTTGTACGTCGACTACGTGTACCCGTTCGAGCTCGCGGCGGTGCTGCTGCTCGTTGCGATCGTCGCGGCGATCGCGCTGACCTACCGCAAGCGCCGCGAGACCAAGTCGCAGGATCCGGGCGAGCAGGTGAAGGTCCGCCGCGAGGACCGCGTCCGGCTGATCAGCATGCCCTCGGAGAAGCGCGAAGGCTGACGGACAAGAAGAAGAGGGGAGAAGCGTGCCGTTCCTGACCGCGCCGTCGTTGGCGCACTACCTCGTGCTGGGCGCGATCCTGTTCGCGATCAGCGTCGTCGGCATCTTCCTCAACCGCAAGAACGTGCTGATCCTGCTGATGGCGATCGAGCTGATGCTGCTCGCCGTCAACATGAACTTCATCGCGTTCAGCCACCACCTTGGCGACATGGCCGGCCAGGTGTTCGTGTTCTTCATCCTGACCGTCGCTGCCGCCGAGTCCGCGATCGGCCTCGCCATCCTCGTGCTCCTGTTCCGCAACGTCGGCTCGATCGACGTCGAGGACCTGGGCAAGCTCAAGGGCTGACAAGGGCCTGTATGCGCTACCGGGACGCTCGCGTGACTCAGCAAACGGCCGCCATCGAGGCGCACACCGCAAGCCGTATCGGTCATACGGCGAGGATGTGCAACGACGAGGGCGGCCGTTTGCTGAGATCACCTGGAGGGCCCATGCCGCGCTGGCCGCAGGGCGTCGTTGCTCAATCGTTATGTGCTGGAAGCACATGGCCTCATTCGCGCCTAGCCCTGCGGCCAGCGCGGCATGGGCGCGAGTGCCCCGGTAGCGCATACAGGCCCTGACCGTGCCGACGCTCTACCTCGTCATCGCGCTCGCGCCGCTCGTCGCGTCGGTCGTCGTCGGCCTGTGGGGCAGGCGGCTCGGCCGCCCGGTCTCGCACTGGCTGTGCATCCTCGGCGTCGCGGTCTCGACCGTCGCCTCGATCGTCGTGTGGCGCGACGTGCAGGGCGGCAACGTGTTCAACGGCAACGTCTACACGTGGCTCGCGTCCGGCGACCTCGCCTTCTCGATCGGTTTCCTGATCGACCCGCTGACCGCGACGATGATGGTCGTCGTCAGCTTCGTGTCGCTGATGGTCCACATCTACACGATCGGCTACATGGCCGAGGACCCCGGCTACACGCGCTTCTTCAGCTACATCTCGCTGTTCACGTTCTCGATGCTCATGCTGGTCATGAGCAACAACTTCCTGCAGCTGTTCTTCGGCTGGGAGGCGGTGGGCCTGGTCAGCTACCTGCTGATCGGCTTCTGGTACGAGCGGCCGACCGCGATCTACGCGAACCTCAAGGCGTTCCTCGCCAACCGCGTCGGCGACTTCGGCTTCCTGCTCGGCATCGGCCTCGTGCTGGCCTACACGGGATCGCTCGACTACACGGCGGTGTTCGCGAAGGCCCCGTCGCTGGTTCCCGAGACGCTCGACCTCGGCGGCGGCGTCGCGTGGTCGCTGATGAGCGTGATCTGCATCTGCCTCTTCGTCGGCGCGATGGGTAAGAGCGCGCAGGTGCCGCTGCACGTGTGGCTGCCCGACTCGATGGAAGGCCCGACGCCGATCTCCGCGCTGATCCATGCGGCGACGATGGTGACGGCAGGCATCTTCATGGTCGCGCGGATGAGCCCGCTGTTCGAGCTCTCCGAGACCGCGCTGGCGGTCGTGACCATCATCGGCGCGACGACCGCGCTGTTCATGGCGTTCCTCGGCATCGTCCAGAACGACATCAAGCGCGTCGTCGCGTACTCGACGCTTTCGCAGCTCGGCTACATGACCGTCGCCCTGGGCGTCTCGGCGTACTCGGCGGCGATCTTCCACCTCGTCACGCACGCATTCTTCAAGGCGCTGCTGTTCCTCGCCGCGGGCTCGGTGATCATCGCGATGCACCACGAGCAGGACATGCGCCGCATGGGAGGTCTCCGCAGGTTCATGCCGATCACGTACTGGACCGCGGTGGTCGGGTCGCTGGCGCTCGCCGGCATCCCGCCGTTCGCCGGGTTCTTCTCGAAGGACGCGATCATCGAGGCGGTTCACCTGTCGAGGGTCACCGGCCACGGCTACGCGTATTTCGCGGTGATGGCGGGCGTGTTCATCACCGCGTTCTACTCGTTCCGGCTGCTGTTCCTCACGTTCCACGGGGAGCCGCGCTGGAACGCGGTGCTGCCGGACGGCGAGGCGAATTCGGCGCTTGCCTCCGCGGACCACGATGAGTCACACGAAGCGGGACACGAGCCCGACGACCACGCGCACCACGGCGTCGACGCCGGCCATCCGCCCAAGGAGAGCCCGTGGGTCGTGACGGTGCCGCTGATCCTGCTCGCGATCCCGTCGGTCTACACGGGCTGGACCTACATCGAGCCGCTGCTGTTCGGCGACTACTTCGCCGGATCGATCGTCGTGAAGCCCGAGCACAACGTGCTCGCCGAGCTCGGGCGCGACTGGCACGGCGTCGGCGCGTTCCTGCTGCACGGCCTGACCGCGGCGCCGCTCTGGCTCGCGCTCGCCGGCATCGTGGCCGCCTGGTACTGCTACATCGCCAATCCGGCGCTTCCGGAGCGCCTGCGCCGCCTTGCCGGACCGATCTACACGCTGCTTGACAACAAGTACTACGCCGACAAGTTCAACGACTGGTTCTTCGCCGGCGGGTCTCGCAAGCTCGGCGGGGTGCTCTCCGAGGTCGGCGACCGCCGCGTCATCGACGGCTTCTTCGTCAACGGCTCGGCCAGGATCGTAGGTCTGGCTGCGTCGATGATGCGTCACATTCAATCAGGCTACGTCTACCACTACGCGTTCACGATGATCGTGGGCGTGTTCGCGCTCCTGACCTGGTGGGTCGGGGGGCACTAGCACGCCGATGATCCCCTACCTTTCCCTCGCGATCTGGGTGCCGATCGTCGCCGGCATGGCGGTGCTCGTGCTGCACCGGGACAGCGACGCCCCGCGCGCCCGGTGGGTTGCGCTAGCCGGCGCGCTCGCCGGCTTCCTCGTCACGCTGCCGCTGTTCTTCCACTTCGACACGACGACCTCGGCCCTGCAGTTCGTCGAGCGCGGCGAGTGGATCCCGCGCTTCGACGTCTGGTACTTCCTCGGTGTGGACGGCATCTCGGTGCTGTTCGTGCTGCTGAACAGCTTCATGACACTGTTGGTCGTGTGGGCCGGCTGGGAGGTGATCCAGACCCGCGTCGCGCAGTACATGGCGGCGTTCCTGATCATGTCGGGCCTCATCAACGGCGCCTTCTCCGCCATGGACGGCGTGCTGTTCTACGTCTTCTTCGAGGCGATGCTGATCCCGATGTACCTGATCATCGGCGTGTGGGGCGGGCCGCGCCGCGTCTACGCCGCGATCAAGTTCTTCCTGTACACGCTGCTCGGCTCACTCCTGATGCTGGTCGCGCTGGTCTACCTGTACAACGTGAGCGACAGCTTCGCGCTGCAGGACTGGTACCAGGTCGAGCTGACGCTACCGGTGCAGATCGCGCTGTTCATCGCGTTCTTCCTCGCGTTCTCGGTCAAGGTGCCGATGTGGCCGGTCCACACCTGGCTTCCGGACGCGCACGTCGAGGCGCCGACCGGCGGCTCGGTCATCCTCGCCGCGATCACGCTGAAGATCGGCGGCTACGGCTTCATCCGCTTCATTTTGCCGATCCTGCCCGACGCGAGCCACTACCTGGCGCCGTTCGTGATCACGTTGTCGCTGATCGCCGTCATCTACATCGGCTTCGTCGCGCTCGTGCAGGCCGACATGAAGCGGCTGATCGCCTACTCGTCGATCTCGCACATGGGCTTCGTGACGCTCGGCTTCTTCCTGTTCAGCACGCTCGGGGTCGAGGGCGCACTCGCGCAGATGATCTCGCACGGGTTCGTGTCCGCGGCGATGTTCCTGTGCGTCGGCGTCCTCTACGACCGCATGCACAGCCGCCAGATCGCCGACTACGGCGGGGTCGTGAACACGATGCCGAAGTTCGCGGCGTTCATGGTGTTCTTCGCGATGGCCAACGCCGGCTTGCCGGCGACGTCGGGGTTCGTGGGCGAGTTCCTCGTGATCCTCGCGGCGGTCAAGGCCAACGTGTGGCTGGGCTTCGCGGCCGCGACGACACTGGTCCTCGGTGCGGCTTACACGCTCTGGATGGTCAAGCGCGTCGTGTTCGGCGGCGTCGCGAATCCCGAGGTGGCCGCGCTGACCGACGTCGACCGCCGCGAGTTCTGGCTGCTCGGAATCGTGGCGGCGGCCGTCCTCGCGATGGGCCTGTACCCGAAGCCGTTCGTCGACGTGATGCACGTGACGGTCACCGACCTCCTGACGCACGTCGAGCAGTCCAAGCTGCCGCGGGACAAGCCATGAGCGCGCAGATCCTGGCCGTGCTGCCCGAGATCGCGATCCTGGTTGCGGCCTGCGTCGTCCTGGTCACCGACCTGTTCGTTCCGCCGAGTCGCCGCAACGTGTCGTTCTGGCTCACCCAGCTCGGCTTGTTCGTGACGATCGGGATCGTCGTCGCGACCGCCCAGGCCCAGCCGACGCACGCGTTCAACGGCATGGTCGTCGACGACATGCTGTCCGATGTGCTGAAGCTCTTCGCGCTGGTCGCCGTCGTCCTGATGCTGTTCTATGCGCGCGCCTACCTGATCGCGCGCGACCTGTTCCGCGGCGAGACCTTCGTGCTCACGCTGTTCTCGCTGCTCGGCATGATGGTCATGATGTCGGCGTCGAATTTCGTGACGCTCTACCTCGGCCTCGAGCTCATGTCGCTGTCGCTGTACGCGCTGGTCGCGTTGCAGCGCGACGAGGCGGCGCCGGCCGAGGCGGCGATGAAGTACTTCGTGCTCGGGGCGCTGGCGTCGGGAATGCTGCTCTACGGCATGTCGATGATCTACGGCGCGACCGGCGCGCTGGACCTCGACCGCATCGCCGAGGCGACGCTGGGCGGGCAGGGCAACCGCACGCTGCTCGTGTTCGGGCTCGTGTTCGTCGTCTCCGGCATCGCGTTCAAGCTCGGCGTGGTGCCGTACCACATGTGGGTGCCCGACGTGTACCACGGCGCGCCGACGCCGATCACGCTCCTGATCGGCACCGCGCCCAAGCTCGCGGCCTTCGCATTCACGCTGCGGGTGCTCGCCGGCTCGCTCAAGGGGCTGGAATTCGACTGGCAGGGCATGCTGATCGTGCTGTCGCTCCTGTCGATGGTGCTAGGCAACCTGATCGCGATCGCGCAGACCAACATCAAGCGCATGCTCGCGTACTCGACGATCGCGAACATGGGCTTCATGCTGATGGGCTTCCTGGCGGCCGACCTGAACGGCTACTCGGCGGCACTGTTCTACACGGTCGCCTACGTGCTTACGACGCTCGCCTCGTTCGGCATCATCCTGCTGCTCTCGCGCACCGGGTTCGAGTCGGACCAGCTCGACGACTTCAAGGGCCTCAACCAGCGCTCGCCGTGGTGGGCGTTCATGATGCTGCTCGTGATGTTCTCGCTCGCCGGCATCCCGCCGACGGTCGGCTTCTACGCGAAGTTCTCGGTGCTCGAGGCGGCGGTGAACCAGGGCTTCGTGTGGCTCGCGGTCGTGGCGGTGCTGACCTCCGTCGTCGGCGCGTTCTACTACCTGCGGATCGTCAAGCTCATGTACTTCGACGACCCGGTCGACACCGAGGCGATCGACGCGCCGGGCGATGCGCGCGCGCTGCTGTCGGCCAATGGGCTCGCGTTGCTCGTGCTCGGCGTGCTGCCGCAGTACCTGATGGGCCTCTGCACGCTGGCGGTCACCCAGTCGTACTTCTAGGAAGGCTTTGCGTCCGCGCATGCGCGTCGGCCTTTTCGTCACCTGCCTCGTCGACCTGATGCGCCCGTCGATCGGGTTCGCGGCGCTCAAGCTCCTCGAGCGTCCGGACGTCGAGGTCGTCGTGCCGCCCGCGCAGACCTGTTGCGGCCAGCCGGCCTACAACGGCGGCGACCGCGAGAACGCGATCGCGCTCGCGCGGAAGCACGTCGGCGAATTCGAGGAGTTCGACGCGATCGTCGCCCCGTCGGGATCGTGCGCCGGCATGGTCAGGACCCACTACGTCGAGCTGCTCGGCGACGATCCGGCGTGGCGCGCGCGCGCCGAGGCGCTCGCGGCGAAGACCTGGGAGCTCACGCAGTTCCTCGCCGAGGTCCTGGACGTCGACGCGGTCCCGGGGCGCTTCGACGGCACCGTCACCTACCACGACAGCTGCGCCGGACTGCGCGAGCTCGGCGTCAAGGCGCAGCCGCGCGCGCTGCTCGACAAGGTCGCGGGCTTGAGGCTGGTCGAGATGCCCGAGTGCGAGACCTGCTGCGGCTTCGGCGGAACGTTCTCGGTGAAGTTCGGCGAGATCAGCACGCGCCTCGCCGACGACAAGTGCCGGCACGTCGAGGCGGCGGGCGCGGACGCCGTCGTTGCGGGCGACCTCGGCTGCATGCTCAACATCGAAGGGCGCCTGCGCCGCCGCGGGCACGCGTCGACCCAGGTGCTGCACGTCGCCGAAGTGCTCGCGGGCGAGCGGGGCTGAGGCGGTGCAGATCGCATCGATGCACTTCAAAGCGCGTGCGCACGACAAGCTCGGCGACGCGCGCCTGCAGCGCAACCTGTCGAAGATCAAGGGCAAGTTCGTCAACAAGCGCCGCTCGGCGATCGTCGAGCTCGACGATTTCGAGGCGACGCGGGAGGCGGCTCGCGCGATCCGCCAGCGCGCGCTCGACGACCTCGACGTCTGGCTCGAGATCTTCGAGGCGAACGCGCGGGCACGCGGCGCTACCGTCCTGTGGGCCGCGACGCCCGACGACGTCAACAAGCTCGTCCTCGAGATCGCGTTCCGGCACGGCGCGAAGCGCATCGTCAAGTCGAAGTCGATGGTCTCCGAGGAGTCCGCGCTCGACCTTGCGATCGAGGGCGCGGGGCTCGAGGTCGTCGAGACCGACCTCGGCGAGTACATCCTGCAGATCAACGGCTACGAGCCGCCGTCGCACCTGGTCGGCCCGGCGCTGCACAAGTCGAAGGAGGAGGTCTCGGAGCTCTTCCATCGCAAGCACGGCACGCCGCGCAAGGAAGGCATCGAGGAGCTGTGCCGCGAAGCGCGCGCGGTGTTGCGCGAGAAGTACCTGACCGCGGACATGGGGATCTCGGGCGGCAATTTCTTCGTCGCCGAGAGCGGGTCGGTCGTGCTCGTCACCAACGAGGGCAACGCCACGCTCGCCACGACGCTGCCGAAGGTGCACGTCGCGATCTCCGGCATCGAGAAGGTCGTGCCGACCCTCGAGGACGTCGCGACGCTGATGCGGTTGCTGCCGCGCTCGGCCACCGGCCAGTCGATCTCGAACTACGTCGATGTGCTGACCGGCACCAAGGGCGAGGGCGAGCACCACGGCGCCGAGCACATGTACTTCATCCTCGTCGACGCCGGTCGCACCGGCGTGCTGGCGAGCGATGTCGCGGAGGCGCTGCGCTGCATCCGTTGCGGCGCGTGCATGAACCACTGCCCGGTCTACCAGGCAATCGGCGGGCACGCGTACGGATGGGTCTATCCGGGGCCGATCGGGTCGATCTTGACGCCGATGTACGCGGGCCTCGAGCAAACGCACGAGTTGCCGCAGGCCTCGACGATGTGCAACCAGTGCGGCGTCGTGTGCCCGGTCAAGATCCCGCTGCCCGACCTGCTGCGCAAGCTGCGCGATCGCGCGTTCGCCGAGGAGCTCCGGCCATGGCAGGAGCGCGCCGCGCTGCGGACGTGGGCCTGGATCGCGCGGCGTCCGCGCCTTTACGCGGTGCTCTCGAGGTTCGGGATGCGAATCCTGAGGCTGGCGGCTGACCGCCATCGCATGATCCGCCGCCTGCCGTTCGGGCGTGGCTGGACGGAGGGACGCGACATGCCGGCACCGGCCGGCCGCACCTTCCGCGAGCTGTACGCGGCGCGACGCGCCCGAGGAGACCGACGATGAATGCCCCCCGCACGCCGCACGCGACGCTGCCACCGCTGTCGCGTCGCGCCGAGTCGCTCGGCACCGAGAACGCCTTCGTGGTGCTGGCCGAGGTCAACGCGCTCGTGCGCGGCGGCGCCGACATCGTGTCGTTCTGCATCGGCCAGCCCGACTTTCCCACGCCGCCGAACGTGCAGGACGCCGCGATCGCGGCGATCCGCTCGGGCAAGCACGGCTACACGCCGTCGGCGGGCATCGACGAGTTGCGCGCCGCCGCGGCGCGCGACATCGGCTCGCGACGCGGCCTTGCGATCGCGCCCGAGGACGTCGTCGTCGGCGCCGGCGCGAAGCCGTTCATCGCCTACACGATCGCGTCGACGACCGACCACGGCGCCGGCGACGAGG
>DATBSV010000179.1:0-1730 GCA_036559685.1 Casimicrobiaceae bacterium | reverse complement strand
TCCCCGCGAGTCGGAGAGGAGTGCGACGGCCTACCTTCGGCCCGAGCTGTCGCGCCACCTCGTGCGCGGCCTCGCCGACGGCCGCAGCGAGGCGATCGTGCTGATCGACGGCATGCACTGCACCGCCTGCTGCTGGCTCATCGAACGGACGCTCGGGCGCCTTGCGGGCGTCGTCGACGTCAGCGTCAACGCTGCTGCGCGGCGTGCGCGCATCGTATTTGACGCAAAGGCGCTGCCGCTGGCCAGGATCGTCGACGCGCTCGGGCGCGTCGGCTACCGCGCGCTGCCGCTCGACCGCGACGCGCTCGACGATGCTCGCCGGCGCGAAACGCGCGACGCGCAGAAGCGTCTTGCGGTCGCCGGCTTCGGTGCGATGCAGGCGATGATGTACGCGAGCGCGCTGTGGTTCGGCGCGTTCGACGGCGCCGACGCCGCCACCCGCGACTTTTTCCGCTGGTTGACGCTGCTGGCCGCGACCCCGGTCGTGTTCTATTCGGCGGCGCCGTTCTTCACGGGCGCCTTTCGCCTCGCAAGCGCGCGCCGGCTCGGGATGGACGTCCCGGTAGCGCTCGCCGTTGCGCTCATCTACGCGGGCAGCGTCATCGAGATCTTCGCCGGCGGCCGCGACATCTGGTTGGAGTCGGTCAGCATGTTCATCTTCTTTCTCTGCACCGGCCGTTATCTCGAAATGCGGGCACGTCACCATGCTGGGGACCTGTCCGACGCGCTCGCACGGCTGACGCCCGTGTTTGCCGATCGCGTGCAGGCCGATGGGACGCTGCTGCGCGTGGGCGCGTTCGAGCTCGTGCCCGGCGACCGGGTGGTCGTCGGCGACGGCGGCAGCGTCCCTGCGGATGGGATGCTCGAAACCGAGCAGTGTCGCGTCGACGAAGCGCTGCTCTGCGGCGAATCGACGCCCCGCCACAGGCGCCGTGGCGAGGCGTTGTGCGCCGGCAGCATCGTCGTGGGAACGCCCGCGACCATGCGCGTGACGCGTGTCGGCGCGGATACCGTGGTCGCGGGCATCGTCGCGCTGACTACGCGCGCGGCGAGCTCGAAACCCCGGCTGGCGCGCGCCGGCGAGCGCGCAGCGGCGGGCTTCGTCGCGCGCGTGCTGGTGCTCGCGATTTGCACGGCAATCGGATGGGCGATCGTCGATCCGTCGCACGCGCTCGCGGCGACCGTGGCGGTGCTCGTCGTGGCGTGCCCATGCGCATTCGCCCTGGCGGCGCCCGCGGCGGTGACGCGCGCCCTCGCGGTGCTCAATGGGCGCGGCGTGCTCGTGGTTCGTCCGGACGCGCTCGAGGACCTCGCCGGAGTGACGCACGTGGTATTTGACAAGACCGGCACCCTGACCGAACCGACCATCGCCGGCGACGCTGCGGCGCTTGCCATTGCGGCGGCGCTCTCGCAGGGCAGCCGCCATCCGTTCGCTCGCGCATTCGCCGCCGCAGCGCCCGCGACGCTGCCGGCCGTGGAAGGGCGCGAGAGCATGGCGGGCCGTGGCATCGGCGGCGTTATCGGTGGCCGGCGCTATCGCCTTGGCCGGGCCGACTATGCGCTGGGATGCGAATCGTCCCCTTCGAATCTCGAGGACGAAGTGGTGCTCGCGGACGCCGACGGCGTGGTCGCGGCATTCCCTGTCGACGAGCGTCTCCGGCCGGGGGCGCGTGCAGCGGTCGATGCGCTCGTTCGCGCCGGCATCGACGTCATGATCGTGAGCGGGGAGA
>DATBSV010000178.1:0-2439 GCA_036559685.1 Casimicrobiaceae bacterium | reverse complement strand
CAGCGCGTCGACCAGCACGCGGCCGCGCGCGAGCATGCGCAGCGCCTCGGGATTGTTCGCCCACGCGTTGATGCTGTCGTGCAGGTTGCGGTTGGCGACGAGCATGCCTTCGTTGTCGTGCGCTGTCGCTGCGCGGGCATGCGCCTCGACGAGCTCATTCAGCTCGCGAATGCCGGCGGCGTCGACGATCTCGGCGCAACGCTCGGTCAGCATGCCCTCGATCGCGCCGCGCACGTCGTACAGGTTGCGCACGAAATGCGCGTCGACGCCCTTGATGACCGCGCCGCGATGCGGGTAGAGCTCGAGCAGCCCCTCGCCTTCCAGCTCGCGCAGTGCTTCGCGCACTGGCATGTGCGACACGTCGAGCTGGCTCGACAGCTCCTCGAGCTTGAGCCGGCTGCCCGGCGTCAGGTGCCCGTGCAGGATCCGCTTGCGCAGCTCGTTGGCGACGCGCGTGGCGGTCGTCGCGTTGACCGCGTCGGCAGCCTCGAGCTCGGTCGTGTGCTGTTCCGGCATGCGCACATGATACCGGGGTCGCTGCGCCAGCTCGCCGCTGCGGGCAACGCGGGTCATTCGGGCGGCAGTCCTACATCCCGGATGAGCTTGGTGAGCCGCGCCTCCTCGGCGTTCATGAGGCGCGCCGCCTCGGCGGGCGAGTTGCCGATGACCTCGGCGAGCATGCCGGCCATGCGTTCCTTGACGTCGGGCTCGGACAGCACCGCGACGATCTCGCGGTTGAGGAAATCGATGATCGGCTTGGGCGTCCTCGCCGGCACGATCACCGCCCCCCACGACGCCATCGCATAGCCCGGCACGCCCGCTTCCTGCATCGTCGGGACCTCGGGCAAGTACGGGGAACGCTTCTCGCCGCCGACCGCGAGGATCTTGAGCTTGCCGGCCTTCACGTGCGGCGTCACCGCGGCGACCGCGTCGAACATCACCTGCGTCTGGCCGGCAAGCAGGTCCGGGTGCGCCGCGCCGCTGCCTTTGTACGGGACGTCGATCATCTGCGTCCCGGTCGCCTGCATGAACGCGAGCGCCCAGAGCTGCGGGTTGCTGCCGCGTCCGGACGTCGCGACCGCGACCTTGTTCGGGTTCGCCTTCACGTACGCAATCAATTCGCGCACGTTGTTGACCGGCAGCGACGGATGCACGACCAGCCCGAGTTGCACCTGCGCGGTCATCGTCACCGGCGTCATCTCGTCGAGCCTGAACGGCAGCGTCTTGAACAGCGCCGGATTCGCGACGTGCGAACTCGCGACGAGGCCCAGCGTGTAGCCGTCGGGTTCGGCGCGCGCGATCGTCTCGGTGCCGATGACCCCGTTCGCGCCGGCCTTGTTCTCGACGAACACGGCCTTGCCGCCCCAGCGCTTGGTGAGCTTGTCGGCGAGCACGCGCGCGGTGACGTCCGACGCGCCGCCCGGCGGGTACGGCACGAGGATGCGCACCGGCTTCTGCGGGTAGTCCTGCGCGACGGCGGCGCCGGCGAAAAGCGCGAGCGCGGCGATCGCGGCGGCACGGATGAGCTTCGACATGGATCGTCTCCGGAGTGAAGGGTCAGTAGGCGGGCTTGGTCGGGAACCATCCGGGGCGGCGCGGATCGAGGTACGCGCCGCTGATGTCCTGCACTTCGTAGTGCTCGACCGCCGCACGATCGAGCGTCACGCCGAGGCCGGGACCGTCGGGCACCGTCAGCGTTCCGCGGTCGACCGCGAAGGGCGTGGTGATCACGTCGCCGACGAGGTGCGTGATCTCGTTGTCGATCGCGAGCGAGAGGTTCGGAATGCTCGCCGCGAGGTGCAGGTAGGCGGCCTGCGAGAAGCCGAGCTCGCCGCCGCTGTGCAGCGACACGGGAATGCCGACGCTTTCCGCGACCGCCGCGGACTTGACGGTCGGCCACAGGCCGCCGGCTTCGTGCGGGTCGAGCAGGATCACGTCCGCCGCGCGCATGCGCACGATGTTGCCGACGTCCTGCAGCGTGTATGCGCTCTCGTCGAGCGCGATCGGGATCGGCTGCTGCGCGCACAGCCGCGCGTGGCCGTCGAGGTCGTCGAGCTCGAGCGGCTGCTCGATATAGGTCGGATCGAGCGGGATCAGGCGCTGGCACTGGCGCTTCGCCGTGCCCGGCGTCCACGCGCCGTTGACGTCGAGCCGCAGCGGCGCGGCGGGCCCGATCACCTCGCGCACGAGGCGCGTGAGCTCGATGTCCGAGGCCTCGTCGTAGCCGATCTTGAGCTTGTACGTCTCGTAGCCGGCCGCCTGGTAGCGCTTGGTGTCGTCGAGGAGCTTGCGCGGATCGCTCTCGAGCAGGTACGCCGCGAGCGGAATGCGCGTGCGCCATTCGCCGCCCCACAGCCGGTAGAGCGGCTGGCCGCACGCCTTGCCGAACGCGTCCCACATCGCCATCTCGACGGCCGCCATCGCCATCACGGCCGCGCG
>DATBSV010000177.1:0-2315 GCA_036559685.1 Casimicrobiaceae bacterium | reverse complement strand
GTGCGGCCCGCGATGTCGACGAAGAAGCCTTCCGGCGAGCGCGGCACCGCGTCGAGCGCGAGGCGGCGGCTCCACGCGCGAAGCTGCGAGCACGCCCAGTCGATCTCGCCCGGCGTCATGTTGCCGGTGTTGAGCTGGTGCACGAGCAGCACGTACAGGTACTCCTGCTCGAGCGTCCACTGCGTCTGGTTCGGCCCGGCGCCCTGCACCGACGTCGCGATGCGGTCGACCCCGAGCTCGGTCGCGCGCAGGAACGCGCGATGCATGTCGGCCCACTTCGCCGGGATCCAGCGCTCGTAGCGGAACACGCGGAGCTTCGCGTCGGTGCCCGCGTAGTGCGCGTGGCGCGTGAAGAGCAGCGGCACGAGCGACTTCCAGCGCGCGTTGTTCGGCTGCGACAGCGCCTCCTCGAGCGCGCCGTGGTACGCGACCATGAAGCCCTGCGCGAGCTCGTAGATCGCCTGCCACAGCCGTTCGGCGAGCTTGGGTCCCGTCTCGGCGTTCTCGACGTACTGCTTGATGAGCTGGCGGCGGTCGGTGCCGAGCGCCGCGTCGAGGAACTGGATCGCCTGCACGCGCATCGGGTCGATCGGACGCCGCGACTTGCGCATCACCTCGAACGCGTTCATCACGTGCTGCTGGCGCCCGATCACGTCGAGCGCGGGCAACTGGCGAAGCCACTGCGCCACCGTCTTCGGGTTGGCGAGCGGGTCGGTCGTGTCCTTGCCCGAGGTCAGGAATTCGAACATGCGCGGGGATGCGTGCCTGGCCGGGCGACGGAGGGCGCTGCGACCGTACGATCGGCGCGCGCCGAACACCGGCGGGGCCGGATGGCGAATCTCGGTTTATAGACGAATTGCGACAGCGACGCAAAAAGGGGCGTGCAACGGTCCGCTACAATCACGCGTCCCGCCTTTTCCGCGTCCGGGCGGCCGACGCCCCGCCAAGGCGATCCCGCCCGACGCATCCACCACGGCCCGAAAACACGATGATTCGACCCACTTTCCACGCTTACGCCTTCCTGGCCTTTGCCGCCGCTTTTGCCCCTGTCGCGAGCGCGCAGAATCCTTCCACTCCGGGGACGAAGGAAATCAGCAAGATGGATGCCACGGTAACAGCTTTGAAGAAAATCGATACCAAACAAGGGACTGGCGCCGAAGCCGTCGCCGGCAAGCCCGTCGTTGTTCACTACACGGGCTGGCTTTACGATCCTTCTGCGCCGGAAGGCAAGGGAAAGAAGTTCGACAGCTCTCTCGACCGCCGCGAGCCGTTCTCGTTCCCGTTGGGTGGCGGCCGCGTGATCCGCGGCTGGGACGAAGGCGTCGCCGGCATGAAGGTCGGCGGCACGCGGACGCTCATCATCCCGGCCGACATGGGCTACGGCGCCCGCGGCGCCGGCGGCGTGATCCCGCCCAACGCGACCCTCCTGTTCGACGTCGAGCTGCTCGAGGTCCGCTGATGCCGATGGTGCCGCGCGACGGGCGGCCCGAGGCGAAGCGCCGGATCGACTACCGGCCGCCCGCGTTCCTCGTCGACCGCGTCACGCTCGAGATCGACCTCGACCCGGCCGCGACCGAGGTCAAGGCCACGCTCGTCTACCGGCGCAACCCGGCCGCGGTCGGCGACGACCGGTTTACTCCCCTCGTTCTCGACGGGGAGCAGCAGGAGAACGTGCGCGTCGAGCTCGACGGACGGCCGCTCGGCAACGGCGAGGCGGTCGTCTCGCCGACCGCGCTCACGCTCGCCGACGCGCCCGACAGCGGCACGATCGTCGTGCGCTCGCGCATCGCGCCGGATAAGAACGTCGCGCTCGAAGGGCTCTACGTGTCGTCGGGCGTGTTCTGCACCCAATGCGAGCCCGAGGGCTTCCGGCGCATCGCCTACTTCCCCGACCGGCCCGACGTGCTGTCGAGCTACACCGTGACGCTGCGCGGCGACCGTACGAAGTACCCGGTGCTGCTCTCCAACGGCAACCTCGTCGCGACCGGCGGGCTGCCCGACGGCCGTCACTTCGCGACCTGGCACGACCCGTTCCCGAAGCCGACCTACCTGTTCGCGCTGGTCGCGGGCGACCTGGCGTCGCTCGAGGACACCTACACGACGGCGTCGGGCCGCCGCGTGCACCTCGCGATCTACTCGACGCCGCGCAACATCCCGCGCTGCCACTGGGCGATGGAGTGCCTGAAGCGCGCGATGCGCTGGGACGAGGAGCGCTGGGGCCGCGAGTACGACCTCGACCGCTTCATGATCTTCTGCGCCGACGACTTCAACATGGGCGCGATGGAGAACAAGGGGCTCAACATCTTCAACAGCCG
>DATBSV010000176.1:0-5555 GCA_036559685.1 Casimicrobiaceae bacterium | reverse complement strand
CGCCGATCATGTTCTTGCCGAGCGGATGGTTGACCGCGGTCTTGCCGCCGACCGACGAGTCCACCTGCGCCAGCAGCGTGGTAGGCACCTGCAAGTACGCGATGCCGCGCTGGTAGATCGCGGCGGCGAAGCCGGTGAGGTCGCCGACGACGCCGCCGCCCAGCGCGACCAGCACGGTGCCGCGATCCGCGCGCAGCTCCAGGAGCCGCGTCACGAGGTCGCGCAGCGTGTCGAAGCTCTTGTGCACCTCGCCGTCGGGGATCATCACGACGTCCACGGCCACGCCCGCGGTGTCGAGCCCATCGCGCAGCGCCGCCAGATGATGCGCAGCGACGACCGCGTTGGTGACGACGACGGCGCGCGAGGCGCGCTCCGGAAGCATCGCGCCCGCCTGCGTGAGCGCGCCGCGCCCGATCGCGATCGGGTAGCTGCGCTCGCCGAGCGCGACGTCGAGCCGCTTCACCGCGTGCTCTCTTGCGCGGGCCGTGGCAGCGTGTCCCACGCGCGCGCGAAGCGCATGACTTCGTCTCGATCCGACGCGATCACGTGGTCGGCGATCGAGCGGTACAGCGGGTCGCGCTGTGCGTAGAGCTCGGCGATGCGCGCGGCAGGATCCGCCGCGCGCAGCATCGGCCGTTGCCGGCTGTGGCGCACGCGCTCGTACAGCGTCGCAGGATCCGCATGCAGGTAGACGACCGTGCCGCCCTCGGCGAGCCGCTGGCGATTCGCCTCGCGCAGCACTGCACCGCCGCCGGTCCCGAGCACGACGTTCTCGAGCAGCACGAGGTCCGCGATCACCGCCTCCTCGCGATCGCGGAACGACGCCTCGCCCTCGATCTCGAAGATCGTCGGGATGTTGACGCCGAGCCGCTCCTCGAGCTCGTGGTCGGCGTCGACGAAGCGCTTGGCCAGGCGCCGCGCGAGCTGCCGCCCGAGCGTCGTCTTGCCGGCGCCCATCAGGCCGACCAGGTAGAGGTTGCCGCGGTGGAGGAGCATCGGCCGATTGTAGCGAACCGCCCGCCCCAAACGACACGGGCCGCTTGCGCGGCCCGTGGTGGAGAGGAAGTGCTTCGCTACTTGATCTGGTTCACCGTTTCCTTGACGATGCGCGGCGTCAGGAAGATCAGGAGCTCGGTCTTGTCGCTCGAGCGGCCGGTCTGCTTGAACAGGTAGCCGAACAGCGGGATGTCGCCGAGGAACGGGACCTTGTCGACGTCGTTGCGGATCGTTTCCTCGTAGATGCCGCCGATCACCGCCGTGTCGCCGTTGTTCACGGCGATCTGCGTGATCACGTTCTTGGTGTCGATCGACGGCACCTGGAAGCCCTGGCCGACCTGCACGAACTGGCCGACCGAGTCCTTGCGCACCTCGACCGTCATGATGATGCGGTTGTCGGGGGTGATCTGCGGCGTCACGTCGAGCAGCAGCACCGCCTTCTTGAACGCGACCGTCGCCGGGTTGTTGGCCGAGCCCGGCGTCACGTACGGGATCTCGGTGCCCTGCTCGATGCGCGCCTTCTGGTTGTCGGCGGTGATCACGCGCGGGCTCGACACGACCTTGCCGCGGTTCTCGGCCTCGAGCGCCGTGAGCTCGAGGTTGATCAGGTTGCCGCTGCCGAGGTTGATCAGCGTCATCGCAAGCTGGCCCGCCGCGTTCGCCACCGGCAGGTTGATGTTCAGCGCCGGCGGATCGGAGTAGCCCGGGTAGCCGAACGGCGCGACCGTCGGCGAGGCGATCTCGAACGGCGTCGGCGTGCGGGTCTCGCGAACGATCTGGTCGCCGTTGGTGCGGACTACCGGCTGCGTCGAGAGCGAGCCGGTCGAGCCGACCGAGTAGCGGCCGCGGTTGAACGTGAAGCCGGTCTGCTGGCCGAAGCGCACGCCGAGCTGGCGGCTGAAGCGGTCGCTCGCGATCACGATGCGCGCCTCGATGAGCACTTGGCGCACCGAAACGTCGATCTGCCGGATGATGCGACGGACTTCCTCGAGCCGCGACGGCGTGTCCTGCACGAACAGGATGTTCGAGCGCGGATCGAGCGTCGCGACGCCGCGCCGCGACAGGATCGAGCCCTGGCCGCCGCGCGCGTCGCCGCCGCCGGACGAGCTGCGGTTCGACGACACGAGGTTCAGGATGTCCTGCGCCTTCGCGTAGTTGAGCTGGAACATCTCGGTCTGCAACGGCTCGAGGTCGCTGATCTGCGCGGCCGACTCGAACTGTTGCTTCTCCTTGAGCGCCAGCTCCTCACGCGGCGCGATGAGCACGACATTGCCGTTCTTGCGCATGTCGAGCCCCTTGGTCTGCAGGATGATGTCGAGCGCCTGGTCCCACGGGATGTCCTTGAGGCGCAGCGTCAGCGACCCCTGCACCGTGTCGCTCGTGATGATGTTGAGGCCGGTGAAGTCGGCGATCACCTGCAGCACCGAGCGCACGTCGATGCTCTGGAAATTGAACGAGACCTTCTCGCCCTTGTAGCCGCCGCGCGTGCCCTGCGTCAGGCGGTTGGGGTCCTCCTGCACCGGCTTGATCTCGACGATGAAGCGGTTGTCGGTCTGGTAGGCCGAGTGCTCCCACAATCCCTTCGGCTCGATGATGAGCCGCGCGTTCGGGCCCTGCGCGAACGTCTCGATCGAGACGACCGGCGTCGCGAAATCCTGCACGTCCATGCGCCGCTCGAGGTTGCGCGGGACCGACGTGCGGACGAAGTCGACGATGAGCTGCCGCCCCTGCTGCCGGATGTCGATGCCGGTCGATGCGTCGGACAGGTCGACGACGACGCGGCCCTCGCCGTTGCGGCCGCGGCGGAAGTCGACGTCGCGCAACACGTGCTGGACGTCGCCCGGTCGCGCCTCGGCGAACCGCTGGACCTCCTGCGCGGACGCATCGAGGCGGTCGCTCTGGTCGAACAGCGTGACCATCACCGTGTTGCCTTCGATGTTGGTCTCGTAGGTCTGCGGGCGGTTCAGGTTGAACACGACGCGCGTGCGGTTGCCGGCCTGGACGACGTTGAAGCTGCGGAGCGCGGGGTCGTCGATCTGGCGCTGCGTCGCGCCGAGGTTGTTCGTCGTGTCGAGGAAGTCGAGCGCGATGCGCGCCGGGCTCGCGATCGCGAAGCCCGCAGGTGGATTCTGCGGCGGGTTCTTGAGCTGGAACCGCACGATCGTGCGTCCCGAGGTGCCCTTGGACACCGTCACCTGGTCGATGCTGTTGGCCTGCGACCACGCGGACTGCGCGAACGCGAGCGCCGCGATCGCGGCCAGCCCGGTGAGGGCGGCCTTGGCCCGTTTGGCGATATGTGCGCTCATCGTCTTCCCCCTCGCGAGTCGGGCTGTTGGAGCTGCAGCGACGAGCTGCGCTCGGTCCAGTCCCCCGCGCTGTCCTGCACGAGTTCCTTGAGCTTGATCTCGGTGTCGCTGATGCCGGTGACGACGCCGAAGTTCTGTCCCATGAAGTTGCCCGACCGCACCTGGTAGATGTCCTTGTCGGGCGTGCGGACCAGGGCGTACATCGACTTGTCTTTCGCCAGCGTGCCGACCATCGACAGCGATTCGAGCGGAAACGACTCGAGCGGCTCGCGGCGGCGCGTGAGGTCCGGCGAAGTTCCGCCGCCCTTGGCCGGCTCGATCTTGCGCGGCTTGAACGGGTCCGGCAGGTCGAACGCGTTGTACGCGAACGGCTCGTACGGCCGGATCTGGGGAAGCGGCTCGAGCTTGCCCTGCGCCCCCTTGCCCTGCTCGCGCATCCAGTCGCGCAGGTCCTGGTGGCTCTCGCCGCCGCACCCGGGGACGACGAGCGCGGCCACGACGGCGGCGGCGACGCGCGCGCTCATCGCTTCTTCGCCTTGTCCCGTTCCTGCTTCGCGAGCATGCGCTGGCGCTGGATCTCTTCCTCGTCGAGGTAGCGGAACGTCTTGGCCACCGCGTCCATGCGCAGCGTGCCCTTGTCGTTCATGATCGCGACGTCGTTCAGCGTCACGATGCGCGGCAGCTGCGCGACGTCGCTCGCGAACGCGCCCATGTCGTGGTAGCTTCCGGTGATCTTGATCGAGATCGGCAGCTCCGCGTAGAAATCGGCCATCCGCTCCTGCCCGGCCGGCTTGAAGAGCTCGAACACGAGGCCACGGCCGAGGCCGGCCTGGTTGATGTCGGTCAGGAGCGCGTCGATCTCGGAGCGGTTGGGCAGCTGCTTGACCAGCGCGCCGAACGACTGCTCGACCTCGGCGAGCTGCTGGCGGTAGGCGTCGAAGTTGATCGCCTTGGCCTTCTTCTCGGTGTATTGCCCGCGCAGCGTCTGCTCCTCGCCCTGCGTCTTCTCGAGCGTCTCGTACTGGTCCTTCCAGTCGAGCAGCCCGCCGGCGATGATGATCGCGACGAACAGCGCGCCCAGCACGAGCACCTTGGGCAGGATCGGCCAGTTGCCGACGTCCTTGAACGACAGGCGGCGAAGGTCGTCGACGTTCATGCCTTTTTCGCTCCCGCCCCGACGGCCGCCGGGTTGGCCGGCGTCGTCGGCCGCGCCGCGCCGGGCGCGGTGATCGGTGCCGCACGCTTGGACTGCATGTTGAGCGTGAACTCGTTCACCTGCTGGACCGGCTGTCCCCGCGCGGCCGGGAGCTGCACGAGCTTGATCTCGACGAGCTCGGGCGACGTGATCCACGGCGACGCGTCGACGTTGCGCATGAGCGTCGAGACGCGCGCATTCGATTGCGCGTAGCCGACCATCTGGATCCGGCTGCCCGTTTGCTTGATCGACTTGAGGTAGATGCCGTCGGGCAGCTGCCGCACGATCTGGTCGAGCAGGTGCACGGCCTCGCTGCGGTTCGCCTGCAGCGTCTCGACCACCTGCTTGCGCGCCAGCACCTGCTGGATCTGGTCGCGCAGCTTGTCGATCTCCTTGATCTGGTCGTCGAGCTTCACGATCTCGGTCTTCAGGAGCTTGTTGCGCGCGTCCTGGTCCTCGATCCGGGTCGCGAACACCATGTGGACGAGGCCGACGACCGCGAGCGCGAGGATCGCCAGCAGCACGGCGAACGACACGAACTGGCGTTGCCGCGCCTGCCGCTTCTCTTCGCGGTGCGGGAGGAGGTTGATCCGGACGGCGTTCGCCATTACTCGAAACTCCGCATGGCCAGGCCGGCGGCGATCGTGAGCATCGGCGCGTCCTGGGCGAGCTGGCGCGGGCGGATGCGGTCGGACACCTGCATCGAGGCGAACGGGTTGGCGACGACCGTCGCCACGCCCGCGCGCTTGGCGACGAGCTCGTCGAGCCCGGGGAGCTGCGCGCAGCCGCCGGCGATGACGAGCTGGTCGACCTGGTTGTACGACGTCGACGTGAAGAAGAACTGCAGCGCGCGCGTGATCTCGAGGGCGAGCGTCTCCATGAACGGCGTCAGGACGTCGGCGTCGTAGTTCTCGGGGAGGCCCTGGTTCTTCTTGGCCGACTCGGCTTCCTCGGGCGAAAGATTGAACGCCCGCTGGATATCCTGGGTCAACTGGTTGCCGCCGAACGCCTGGTCGCGCGAGAACAGGAACTGGCCGTTGCGCAGGACGTAGAAATGG
>DATBSV010000175.1:0-8287 GCA_036559685.1 Casimicrobiaceae bacterium | reverse complement strand
TGCGCGCCGCCGCGGCGCGCGACATCGGCTCGCGACGCGGCCTTGCGATCGCGCCCGAGGACGTCGTCGTCGGCGCCGGCGCGAAGCCGTTCATCGCCTACACGATCGCGTCGACGACCGACCACGGCGCCGGCGACGAGGTGATCTATCCGGTGCCGGGGTTCCCGATCTACGAGTCACAGATCATCGCGAACGGTGCGGTGCCAGTCCCGATCTTCCTTCGCGAGTCGCGCGACTTCGCGTTCGATCCGGCGGAGCTCGAGGCCGCGATCACGCCCAAGACGCGTCTCGTGATCCTCAACACGCCGCACAACCCGACCGGCGGCATCCTGCGCGCCGCGGACCTCGACGCCATCGCCGCGATCCTCGAGCGCCACCCGCGCATCTGGATCTATGCCGACGAGATCTATTCGCGCCTCGCCTACGACGGCAAGTTCGAGTCGATCGCGACGCGGCCGGGCCTGCTCGAGCGCACCGTGATCTCGGACGGCGCGTCGAAGACCTGGGCGATGACCGGATGGCGCATCGGCTATTGCGCGAATCGCGCGCTCGCGCCGGTGTTCACGCGCTGGATCACCAACACCGACTCGTGCGCATCGCAGATCTCGCAATGGGCGGCGGTCGAGGCGGTGAACGGCCCGCAGGACGCGGCCGACGCGATGCGCGCGCGCTTCCTCGAGCGGCGCGACCTGATCGTCGGCCTTCTCAACCAGGTCCCGGGCATCACGTGCCGCTCGCCGGGCGGCGCGTTCTACGCGTGGCCCAACGTGACCGAGGCGTGCCGGATGACCGGGTGCGAGGACTCCGAGGCGTTCCGCAAGCGGCTGCTGCACGAGGCCGGCGTCGCGGTGCTCGCGGACATCCACTTCGGCCGCCGCGTACCGGGCGACGGCCAGCACATCCGGTTCTCGTACGCGGCGTCGAACGAGGCGATCCACGAGGGTGTCCGGCGCCTCGACGCGTTCGTGCGCAAGAGCGGGAAGCGCTGATGGGTGCAATCGAGGACAACGTGGTTGCGCGGGACGCCGTGCTTGCGAAAGTGCGCGCGGCGCTCGGCAAGACCGGCGACCGCGCCCAGGCGATGGCCGCGGCGCACGCGTACGTCGCCGCGCACGAGCACGGACCACGCCCGGCGATGCCCGCCGACCTCGTCGAGCGATTCCTGCGTCGTGCGACCGACATGGAGAGCACCGTCGAGCGCATCGCGACGATCGCACAGCTCCCCAAGGCCGTGGCCCGGTACATCGACGCGCTGGACCTCGACCCGTCGCTCGCCGAGCAGAAGTCGCACCGCGGCGTCTGCTGGCCCGAGTTCGCCGGCCTCGACTGGTCGGACGCCGGCCTCGCGATCGAAGCGCGGCCCGCACATGGCAAGGACCGCCTCGGCATCACCGGCGCTTTCTGCGCCGTCGCCGAGACCGGCACGCTCGTGATCACGAGCGGCCCGGCAACGCCGACCGCATCGATGCTGCTGCCGGACACGCATGTCGCCGTCGTGCGGCCGGATCGCATCGTCGCCGGCATGGAGGAGGCGTTCGCGCTCATCCGGGCCGAGTGCGGCACGATGCCGCGCGCCGTCAACTTCGTCTCCGGTCCCTCGCGTACCGGCGACATCGAGCAGACCATCGTGGTCGGTGCGCACGGGCCGTTCCGCGTTCACATCATCGTCGTCGGCTGAGCGGCGACCGACGGGCCGCCCCGAGGTCGCCGGGCCCCCTGGGGGGAAGCGAGCAACGCTCGCTTCGGGGGGATCACACCTGCCTTCATCCGTTCGGACGAATCCGTTCGGACGAAGCCGTCCGGACGAATTGACCGCGCGACGCACGGCGCCTAGCGTCGACCCGTCCGGCATCGCGCCGGAAGGAGCGCACGATGGCGACGTCCGACGCCGACAATCCTGCCGTCCCGGCGATGCCCTACGTGGTGGCGTCGTGGCTCGGCTTCTCGCTCGAGCACATCGTCGCCGGGCTGAGGCGCGGCTCGATCGCGCCGCCCGAGGGCGCGCCGCCCGATTGGCTACCGCCGGGCGCCGATGCGATCGAAGACGACGCGGACAACGGCGAGGACCCGGCGAGCGACGAGGCCCCGCCCGCGGACGAGACGGTCATCGACCTGCGCGAGGCCTATCAAGAGCTGGTTCGCGCCATCGATCCGGATATCGACGACGAGACGTACGACGCGCTTTGGTCGTCGGGCGGCAACGACGCCCGCGCGCGCGCTGCGTCGCTCGACGCGCTCCTCTGGCGCACCGTCGGCGAGGCGAAGCCGGACGGGACCGGCGCCGGCGTCGATACACTGGCCGCCGCAATCGCGCGCAGCGACACGCACGGCACCCTGGTCGCGCTCGGCGACGAGGGCAGTGCGGCGCTCGCCCAACGCGCGCGCACCGATGCGTCCGCGCTCGCTGCCCTCGCATCGCAGGACGCGTTCGCGTTCGTCGGCCGCGACGAAGGCGCGGCACGGTTCGACCCGATGACCGGCGATCGGATGGTGAGCGACGCGTGGATCGACGATCGCGCGAAGCTCGTGGCATGGCGCGCGGCGCTGGGCGCCGATGCGGACGCGGCGGAAAGCCTGTCGACCGGCTGGCGGTTCGTCGACCGTGCGCGCGGTGATGCCGCGACGCTCGTCGTCGGGCCCGAATCGGACGCGATGAACCAGGTCGTCTTCGCGCGCGACGGCGGCGACACGCTCGAAGGCGGTGTCGCGGTCGACCGCCTGCACGGCGGCCGCGGCGACGACGTGCTCGACGGGAGCACCGGCGCCGACTTCCTCGAGGGCGGCGCCGGGCGCGACCGGTATGTCTTCGCGGAGGGCGACGGCGTCGACGTCGTCGACGATACGGACGGGCAGGGCGAGATCGTGCTCGACGGCGAGGTGCTCGACGGCGACGATCCGGGGGTCGACTACGCGCTGCACGACGACGGCGCCGGCGGCACGACGCTGTCGATTCGCGGCGGCGCGGCGGGTGACGAGATCCGCGTGCTGGGCTTCGAGGACGGCATGCTCGGCATTCACGTGGCGGACACGCCTCCCGCGACGGAGGCGCCTAGCGCACCCGGTCCTGCGACGGGCATGCTGAAGCCGCTCTACACGGCCCCCGTCGACGACAGCGCGTTCGCCTCGGCGCGCGAGAACGGCAACGAATCGGGCAGCGGGTTCGGCGGATCCGTCGCCGTCGATCACGCAGCGAGCACCGTCGCGGCCGGCCGCATGCCGGCGGTCGAGCTCGACGCCTGGGCGCGCGTGCTGAAGCCGCGGATCACGCCGCCGCCGGCCGATCTCTTGCCGCCGGATGTCGACGCGGGCGCGGTCACCGCCGCGGACATTGCCGCGGCGCTCGCGTCGAGCACCGACGACGACGACGATGGCGACGGCCTCGCGACCGATCGCCATGCGCCATGGTTCGCGGCCGACGACCTGCCGCCCGCGCTCGCCCCGCCCGACGCGCCGCCGAGGCGGCCCTAGCGCGCGCCGGCGCCGCGCGGCATGCTCGGCTTCATCGCGACGCGCGGCAGGGCCGACGACGCGAGCGCATTCGCGCCGGGCTGGCAACGCATCGATGCCGCGCCGCCGTCGACCGCGCGCCGTCGCCTGCTGCACGCGCTCGTCGCGCTGGTCGCGTGCGCCATCGCATGGGCATGCGCCGGCAAGCTCGACGTCGTCGTCGTCGCCGACGGCAGGCTCGCGCCGCGCACCCAGCTCAAGCTCGTGCAGCCGGTCGAGGCAGGCGTCGTGCGCGAGGTGCTGGTAGGAGAAGGGGTTTCGGTGCTCGAGGGCGAGCTCCTGGTTCGCCTCGACGCCGCGATGGCCGACTCGGAAACGCGCGCTCTCCGCGCCGACCTGGCGCGCCGCGACCTGCAGCGCCGCCGCGTCGACGCCGAGCTCGCCGGCACGCCGCCCGTTCGACGGCTCGACGATCCCGACGAGGCGTTCGCGGCCACGCTCGCGCTCTACCATGCGAACCGCCGCGCCCACCTCGACACCGTCGCTCAGGAGACCGCCGCGGCGGAGCGACTCGCGCAGGAGCTCGCCGCCGCCCGCTCGACCGAGCGCAAGCTCGAGCGCGTCATGCCGATCGTGCGCTCGGCCGCCGAGCGTTTCGCGCAGCTGCGCGCTGAGGGCTTCGTGAGCGACCTCGCCGCGCTCGAGCGCGAGCGCGAGCACATCGAGAAGTCGCAGGACCTCGCGTCGCAGCGGCACGTCGTCGCCGGTCTCGATGCCGCGAGCGTGCAGGCCGAGCGGCGCCTCGCCCAGCTCGTGTCCGGCTACCGCGCACAACTTCACGCCGAGCGCACGCAGGCCGAGGCCGAGATCGCGCGCGCCGCCGAAGCGCTTTCCCGACAACTCCACCGCGCCGACCGCGTCGAGTTGCGCGCGCCCTACGCGGGAACCGTCAAGGACGTCGCGACGCACGGGACCGGGACGGTCGTCGCCGCGGGGACGCCGCTGGTCACGCTGGTACCGGCAGGCGAGGAGCTGGTCGCCGACGTGCTCGTGCGCCAGGAGGACGCCGGCTTCGTGCGGCCGGGACAGCCCGCGCGCGTCAAGCTCGTCGCCTACCCGTTCCAGAAGTACGGGACGCTCGACGGGCGCGTCGTCCACGTCGCCGCGGATGCGACCGATCCGACCGAGCGCACGCCAGGTGCGGTATCGGGCTACCGGGCGCGCATAGCGCTCGCCGCGCAGGCGTTGCGCGGCGCCGAAGGCACGCTGGAGCTCGTCTCCGGCATGGTCGTCAGCGCCGAGCTCAGGCTCGGCGAGCGGCGCGTCGTCGAATACCTGCTCGCGCCGCTGCAGAAGGCGTGGCACGAGGCCGCGCGCGAGCGCTAGGACCCGCGTGCGCGACGATCCCCGCGACGCCGCCGACGTTCCGCTCGCCGCGGCCGACGTGCTGTGGGTGTTGGGCAGCCTGTGCAACCTGCATCGCCAGCCGTTCGACGCGCCGGCGTTCGCGCGGCGCACGTCGCCGTCGCATCGCCTGTCGACGCTCGTCGACGCCTTGCGCGAGAGCGGCTTCGAGACGCGCGTCGAGCGCGCGACGGTCGACGCGCTCGCGCGCGCGCCGATGCCCTGCGTCGCGTTGATGCGCGACGGGCCCGCGCTCGTCGTGAGCGTATCGCGCGACCGTGTCGTCTGGTTCGCGTCCGGCTCGCGGGCGCCGTGCGAGGCGAGCCGCGAAGTGTTCGCGGCGCAGGCGACCGGGACGACCATCCTGGTCCGCCGCGCCGACGCCGGGGCGCCCGACGCAGCCGATGCGACGCCGCGACCGTTCGGGTTCTCGACCGTGTTCGCCGAGCTCATGCGCCACCGGGACGTCGTGTGCGACGTGCTGGCCGCGACGCTGGCGCTGCACCTGACGGCGCTGGCGCTGCCGTTGGCGAGCCAGGCGATCATCGACAAGGTAATCGTCAACCGGGCGGGCGCGACGCTCGCGGTCGTCGCGGCCGCCCTCGCGCTGCTGATCGCGTTTTCCGCGCTGCTCGGCTGGTTGCGCCAGTACCTCGTCGTCCACACGGGCACGCGCGTCGACGCGGTCCTGGGCTCACGCGTCTATGCGCACCTGCTGGGCGTCCCGCCCGGCTACTTCGAGCGCCGGCCGGTCGGCGTGCTGGTCGCGCGGCTGCATGGCGTCGAGACGATCCGCGAGTTCCTGACCGGCGCCGCGGTCACCGTCGCGCTCGACGTGCCGTTCGCGCTCGTGTTCGTCGTCGTGATGTGGATCTACAGCCCGCCGTTGACGGCGGTCGCTCTGGTGGCGATCGTCGCATTGGCGGGGCTGTCACTCGCCGTCGCGCCGCCGCTGCAGAAACGGCTCAACGAGCAGTTCATGACCGGCGCACGCACGCAGGCGCTCGCGACCGAGTCGCTGTCGGGGATCGAGACGGTCAAGGCGCTCGAGCTCGAGCGCGCGTTCGCGCAGCGCTACGACGATGCGCTCGGTGCTTACCTTCGCGCGGGCTTCGCGACGCGGCAGCTCGCGAACGGCTACCAGTCGGCCGCCGGCGCGCTCGAGCAGTCGATGGCGGCGGCGATCCTGTGCGCGGGCGCCTGGCTGGTCATGCGCGGCGACGATTTCACGATCGGGATGCTCGTCGCGTTCCAGATGTTCGCGTCGCGCGTATCGGGGCCGGTCGTGCGGCTCGCCGGCCTGTGGCAGCAGTTCCAGCAGGCGGCGATCGCGGTGCGGCGGCTCGCCGACATCATGGACGTGCCGGTCGAGCCGCGTGCCGGCGTCGCGTCGGCATCGCCGGGCCCGGCGCGCCTCGGCTTCCACGCGGTCGGCTTCCGGCACGGCGACGGCGCATGGGTCCTGCGCGGCGTCGACTTCGACGTCGCGCCGGGCGAGTGCGTCGTCATCACCGGGCCGTCGGGGTGCGGCAAGAGCACGCTATGCCGGCTCGCCGCCGGGTTCGCGTTCGCGACCGAGGGCGGCGTGCGTCTGGACGGTCGCGACACGCGCACGCTCGCCGCCGACACGCTGCGCGGCGCGCTCGGCATCGTGCCGCAGGACACGGTGCTGTTCGCGGGGACGGTCCTCGACAACCTGCTGCTCGGCCATGCGCACGCGACGCAGGCCGACGTCGAGCTTGCATGCCGGCGTGCGGGCGTGCACGACGCGATCGCCGCGCTGCCGGAGGGCTACCGGACGCGCCTCGGCGAGCGTGGAGTCGGGCTCTCGGGTGGGCAGAAGCAGCGCATCGCGCTCGCTCGCGCGTTGCTGCGCTCGCCGCGATTGCTGCTGCTCGACGAGCCGCTGAGCCAGCTGGATGCGTCGGCGGCGGCGGAGATCGGCCGCTCGATCAGCGCACTGAAGGGGACGACGACGATCGTCGTCGTCTCGCACGTGGTTCCGCCGACGCTCGCGGCGGACCGCATCGTGCGGCTGGCGGAGGGAACTAGTCCCCAAGCTCCTTGATGATCCCCTCGATCTTGTTCGGATCGGCGAGGAACGCGTCGACGCAGCGCGGATCGAAGTGGCGGCCGCGCTGGGTCTTCAGGTAGTCGATGCCTTCGCTGACCGGCCACGCGTGCTTGTACGGGCGCTCGGAGACCAGCGCATCGAACACGTCGGCGACCGCGACGATGCGCGCGACGAGCGGGATGTCGTCGCCGTGCAGCCCGTTCGGGTAGCCCGAGCCGTCGAACTTCTCGTGGTGCCCGAGCGCGATGATCGCGCCCATCGACAGGTACTTCGACGGGCTGCCCTTCAGGATGTCGTAGCCGATGCGCGGATGCGTGCGCATCACCTCGTCCTCCTGTTTGACCAGCGGGCCTTCCTTGAGCAGGATCGCGTCGGGGATGCCGATCTTGCCGATGTCGTGCATCGGCGCGGCGACCTCGAGCACGTGCGCCGTCTCGGCGCCGAGGCCGAGGTTGGTGCCGATGAGCGCCGAGTAGCGCGCCATCCGCATCAGGTGGTTGCCGGTCGTCTTGTCGCGGAACTCGCCGGCCTTCGCGAGCTTGGCCAGCGTCTCGAGCTCGCGCTCGTGGATCTCCGACACCGATCGGTCGACCTGGTACTGCAGCACGCGCGCCTGGTCGGACAGGACGATCTTGTGCCGGCGCAGCTCGAGCAGGTTCGCGCAGCGCGCGCGCGTCTCGTGCTCGTCGAGCGGCTTGATCAGGAAGTCGGTCGCGCCGGCCTCGAGCGCGTCGTAGCGGATCTTGCGGTCGTCGACGACCGTGATCACGACGATCGGCACGTCGACGCAGTGTGCGAGCGCGCGCAGCTGCTTGACGAGCTCGATGCCGTCGAACTCGGGAAGCTTGTAGTCGGTCAGGACGATGTCGACGCGGTTGTTGCGCGCGAATTCGAGGGCGCGCGACGGCGTGTCGAAGAGCTCGAGGTTCAGCTTCCCGTCGATCTGCCGGACGATCTCGGCCAGCAGCAGCCGGCTCGAGAACAGGTCGTCGACGATCAGGACGGTGTTCCGCTGGGCGCGGGCGAACGCGAGCTCCGAGACGGTGCCGGGCGTCGGGGCCGAGCGCATCGGGGCAGGTGGCGTCATGGCATGCCCTCTCTCTAGAGGGAGGCGGAGTCCGACTCAAGCAACAATCGCGCCGCAGCGCGGGATCCGCGGGGAACGGCGTTCGCCGGGCGGGTGCCGGGAACGCGAATCGAGTGGTCGGGGCGAGAAGATTCGAACTTCCGACCCCCTGCACCCCATGCAGGTGCGCTACCAGGCTGCGCTACGCCCCGACCGAAACCGTCGATTATACCGTCACGGAAGGTCGCGGCGGCTCGCATACCGCGCGCTCAGCGGCGTCGCTCGGGGTCGAGGAG
>DATBSV010000174.1:0-5733 GCA_036559685.1 Casimicrobiaceae bacterium | reverse complement strand
CCCCGCGAAACTGGTGCGAGCGCAGCTTCACCCAGTCGAGGAACTCACTGATGCCGCGCGCCTGGACGGCCGCGAAGTCGATGGTGCGCATCTCGAGCCAGGCCGCGTTGAGGTCCTCGTACATCTCCGAGGTCATGGCGCCGCGCACTGCCCGCGCGGACTCGCGCGCGGCCCGCAGGGCCGACCAGACCGACGACACGTTGCTCGCGTCGAGGATCATGTACCGCAGCACGTTCTCGGCCGTAAGCACCTTGTGCTTCGCGTAGAACCCGGTCGCGAGGCCGCAGCTCACCAGCGGAACCGCCCAGGGCTCGGCCCACGCGAGACCCGGCTCCTGCTGGTGGTAAGGCAGCATCGACGTGCGATAGGTCACGTCGAGCAGGCGTGCCGTGTTCTCGGCGCGCTCGACGTGGCGGCCGATCCAGTACAGGTCGCTTGCGGTCCTGGACAGCATGTCAGTCGGACAACACCCAGGTGTCCTTGGTCCCGCCGCCCTGCGACGAGTTGACGACCAGCGACCCCTGCCGCAGCGCGACGCGCGTGAGTCCGCCTGGCACGACGCTGACCGATTTGCCCGACAACACGTAGGGCCGCAGGTCGACGTGGCGCGGGGCCACGCCGGCTTCGACGAACGTCGGGCAGGTGGAGAGGGCCAACGTCGGTTGCGCGATGTACTTGTCGGGGTCGGCGAGGATGCGCGCACGGAACGCGTCGCGCTCGGCCTGCGTGGACGCCGGCCCGACCAGCATGCCGTAGCCGCCCGCGCCGTGCGTCTCCTTGACCACCAGCTTTTCTAGGTTCTCGAGCACGTGGTCGCGGTCCTCGCGCTTGTGGCACTGGAAGGTCGGCACGTTGTGCAGGATCGGGTCCTCGGCCAGGTAGAAGCGGATCATCTCCGGCACGTACGGGTAGATCGACTTGTCGTCGGCGACGCCGGTCCCGATCGCGTTCGCGAGCGTCACGCGGCCGGCGCGGTAGGCCTGGAACAATCCCGGCACGCCGAGCATCGAGTCGGGCCGGAACGCGCGCGGGTCGAGGAAGTCGTCGTCGACGCGCCGGTAGATGACGTGGACCCGCTCGGGGCCCTTCGTCGTCTTCATGTAGACGTTGTCCTCGCGCACGAACAGGTCCTGGCCCTCGACCAACTCGATGCCCATCTGCTGGGCGAGGAACGTGTGCTCGAAGTAAGCCGAGTTCCACGGGCCGGGCGTCATGAGGGCCACCGTCGGGTCGTCGCGCTCGGGCGAGACGCCGCGCAGGTTGTCGAGCAGCACATCCGGATAGTGCTGGACCGGACGGACCGACAGCGCCGCAAAGAGCTCGGGCAGCAGGCGCATCATCATCTTGCGGTTCTCGAGCATGTAGCTCACGCCCGAGGGCACCCGCAGGTTGTCCTCGAGCACGTAGAACTCGCCCTCGCCCGCCCGCACGACGTCCACGCCGGCGACGTGCGCGTAGATGCGCCCGGGCACCTCGACGCCGCGCATCTCGGCGCGGTACTGCGTGTTGCCGAGGATGCGCTCGGCGGGCACCGGGCCGCCCTCGAGGATCCGCTGGTCGTGGTAGATGTCGTCGAGGAACGCGTTGAGCGCGCGCACGCGCTGGACGAGACCGCGCTCCAGGGTCTCCCATTCGCCGGCCGCGATGATGCGCGGCACTAGGTCGAACGGGATCAGGCGCTCGGTGCCGCTTTCCTCGCCGGTGACCGCGAACGTGATGCCGAGCCGGTGGAACGCGCGATCGGCCTCCTCGCGCTTTTGCGCGATGCGGGTCGGCGGGGTCGCGCGGAGCCAGTCCGCAACGGCCTGGTAATGCGGCCGGACGGCCCCGTCCGGGCCGTGCATCTCGTCGTAGAAGGTCCGGGGCATGGAGGGCGCGTCCGGGGTTAGCAAGGGGCGAGCCATCGCTGAAAACCCCGGAAAACCACGGGCTTAGGCCTGATTGTGCGTCCGAAACCCGAAAAATGCACCAACCACGTGCATACATGCGCACTGCTCTGGTGCAAACGTCCCGGATCCATGGCGGTGCACGTGGCTTGCACGTTTACTCGCCTCCCCCCTTGTGCTTTAATCATGGCTCCTGTCTGGGTTCGCGGGGCGTTTAGCTCAGTGGTAGAGCACTGCCTTCACACGGCAGGGGTCGCTGGTTCGAACCCAGCAATGCCCACCACATCGAACCGAGGGGTTATGCGCAAAGCGTAACCCCTTTTTTTTTGCTTCGACGCGACGTCGCTCCGACGCCGCGAACTTCCCGATGTCGAGATCCGCGATATCCGCCTGCGTCTTCGACGCCTACGGCACGCTGTTCGACGTGCACAGCGTCGCCGTGCGCGCCGAAGCGCTCGCGCCCGGCCACGGCGCCGATCTCGCGCGCGTGTGGCGCGCCAAGCAGCTCGAGTACACGTGGTTGTCGAGCCTGATGACCTCGCCCGGCTACGCGCGGCCCGACTTCGCCGCGGTCACGGCGATGGCGCTCGACTACGCGGTCGCCGCATTGGTGCTCCCGATCGACGCGGACGCGCGTGCCGGCCTCGCGCGCGAGTACGAGCGCCTCGCCTCCTACCCGGACGCGCGCATGTCGCTCGAGCGCCTCGCGCCGCGGCCCCGCTGGATCCTGTCGAACGGGACGCGCGCGATGCTCGATCCGCTGGTCGTCGCGTCGGGGCTCGACGACGTGATCGACGGCGTGATCTCGGTCGACGAGGCCGGCGTCTACAAGCCCTCGCCAAGGGTCTACGCGCTCGCGGTCGACCGGCTGAACGTCGCGCCCGCGGCGATCGCGTTCGTCACCGCGAACGCGTGGGATGCGGCCGGCGCGCAGGCGTTCGGCTTCACCGCCATCTGGATCAACCGCGCCGAGGCACCGGTCGAGCGTCACGCGCCGCCGCCCGCCTTCGCCGTCGGGTCGCTGGCGGAGGTCGCGGCGATCGTCACTTCGGCATAGCCGGACGGACCTTCGCGACCGCGACGCGCACCACCTCGATCGCCTCGGGGCGCGGGAAGCTCTTGCGGTAGGCGAGCACGACGCGCCGCGACGGCACCGGCTTGGCGAACGGCACCGGCACGACCAGCCGGCTGTGGTACTTGGGAATGAGCGCGTCGCGCGGCAGCACCGAGACGCCGAGCCCGGACGCGACCATGTTGCGCACCGTCTCCAGCGAGTTGGTGCGGGCGGTCGGCACGTCCTGGCGATTGAGCTCGGGACAGGCGTCGAGCACCTGGTCGCGGAAGCAGTGGCCGACGTTCAGCAGGATCGCGTGCTCGCCGGCCAGCTCGTCGGGCCGCACCGACTTGCGATTGGCCCACTTGTGCTCGCTCGGCACGACGACCTGGAACGGCTCCTCGTACAGGAACACCGTCGTCACGCCGGGCGGCGCGAACGGCAACGCGACGATCGCCGCGTCGAGCCGGCCGCTCTTGAGCTCGGTCTCGAGCGCCTCGGTCATGTTCTCCTCGAGCTCGAGCGGCATCTGCGGCGCGAGCTTCCTGAGCACCGGCACGAGATCGGGGATCAGGTACGGCGCGACCGTGTAGATCACGCCGAGCTTGAGCGGTCCCGCCAGCTGGTTGCGCCCGGCCTGCGCGAGCTCGCGGATGCGCGCGGCCTCCTCGAGCACGCGCTGCGCCTGCTCGACGATGCGCTCGCCGACCGGCGTGACCGTGATCTCGGACTTGCCGCGCTCGAACAGCGGCGTGCCGAGCTCGTCCTCGAGCTTGTGGATCGCCACCGACAGCGCCGGCTGGCTCACGAAGCACTTGGCCGCCGCCCGGCCGAAGCTCCGCTCCTGCGCGACCGCGACGAGGTAGCGGAGCTCGTTCAGCGTCATCGTTCGAGCGTCCTCAGGTACCGGCTGAACGCCTCGCCGGTCTCGGGGTGTTTGCGGCCGTAGTCGACCATCGCCTCGAGGTACCCGAGCTTGCTGCCGCAGTCGTAGCGTCGCCCGTCGAAGGCGTAGGCCAGCACCTTCTCCTCCTCGACCAGGCGGGCGATGCCGTCGGTGAGCTGGATCTCGCCGCCGCTTCCCGCCGGCATCGTGCGCAGGTGATGGAAGATGCGCGGCGACAGCACGTAGCGGCCGACCACGCCGAGGCGCGAACGCGTCGTCCCCGGCTTGGGCTTTTCGACGATACGGTCGATCGGCGCGAAGCCGCCCGACAGCGCGCCCGCCTCGACGACGCCGTAGTTGCCGGTCTCCTCGGGATCGATGGTCATGACGCCGATGACCGAGGCCTGCTCGCGCGCGGCGACGTCGGCCATCTGCTTCATGACCGGCACGCGCGCGTCGATCAGGTCGTCGGCGAGCAGCACGGCGAACGGCTCGTCGTCGATGACCGACTCCGCGCACAGCACGGCGTGGCCGAGGCCCAGCGCCTCGGTCTGCCGGATGTAGATGCAGTTGATGCCGGCCGGCGTCGCCGACTGCACGGTCTCGAGCAGCGCGGTCTTGTGGCGAAGCGCGAGCTCGGTCTCGAGCTCGTAGGCCTTGTCGAAGTGGTCCTCGATCGCGCGCTTGTTGCGGCCGGTGATGAAGATCATCTCGGTGATGCCGGCCGCGGCGGCCTCCTCGACCGCGAACTGGATCAGCGGCTTGTCGACGATCGGCAGCATTTCCTTCGGGCTCGCCTTGGTCACCGGCAGGAAGCGGCTGCCCAGTCCCGCCACCGGGAACACGGCCTTGCGGATCTTCCTCATCGCTTCCCCTTGCCGGCGACCAGTTTGCGGAACCCGTCCTCGTCGAGGACCGGGATGCCGAGCGACTCGGCCTTGTCGAGCTTGCTCCCCGCTTCGGCGCCCGCGACGACGTAGCTCGTCTTCGCCGAGACGCTGCCCGCGGCCTTGGCGCCGCCTTCCTCGATCATCGCCTTGGCCTCCTCGCGCGTGAGCGAGGGAAGCGTGCCGGTCAGCACGATCGTCAATCCCGCGAGCGGCCCCGCCGGCGCCTTCGCGGCCGGCGCGTGCTCGGGCCAGCGGACGCCCGCGGCGCGCAGCCGCGCGATCACCTCGCGGTTGTGCTTCTCGGCGAAGAAGTGCGCGATGCTCTCGGCGAGGACCGGTCCGACGTCGTGGACCTCCTCGAGCGCCGCGGCGTCGGCATCCATCATCGCGTCGAGCGAGCCGAAGTGGCGCGCGAGGTCGCGCGCGGTCGCCTCGCCGACGTGCCGGATGCCGAGCGCATAGACGAAGCGCTGCAGTGTGGTGTCCTTGCTCGCCTCGATCGCGCCCACGACGTTGGTGGCGCTCTTGTCGGCCATGCGCTCGAACGCGGCGAGCTTGGCGACACCCAGCGTGTAGAGGTCTGCGGGCGTGCGCACGAGCTTCGCGTCGACGAGCTGGTCGACGAGCTTGTCGCCCAGGCCCTCGATGTCCATCGCGCGGCGGCCGGCGAAGTGCAGCAGCGAGGCCTTCTGCTGCGCGGGGCATATGAGGCCGCCGGTGCAACGCGCGATCGCCTCGCCCTCGAGACGGACGATCTCCGACCCGCACTCCGGGCACTCGGTCGGCATCTTGAAATGGCGGGTTCGCGCCGGGCGCTTCTCGGTCACGACGCGCACGACCTCGGGGATCACGTCGCCGGCGCGGCGCACGATCACCGTGTCGCCGATGCGCACGTCCTTGCGGCGCACCTCGTCCTCGTTGTGCAGCGTCGCGTTGGTGACGGTGACGCCGCCGACGAACACGGGCGCGAGGCGCGCGACCGGCGTGATCGCGCCGGTGCGGCCGACCTGCACCTCG
>DATBSV010000173.1:0-14728 GCA_036559685.1 Casimicrobiaceae bacterium | reverse complement strand
GAGCGGGATGCCGACGAGCGCCTTCCACCCTTGCGCGTCGCCCGCCACGAGCAGCGGAACGTCGCTCGCGAACGCCGACGGTCGCTCGGGCCACGCGCCGATATCGACGATCGCGATGCCGCCGGGGACCGCGTTCGCGCGTGGCAGATCGGCCGCGGCCGCGTGCGCCGCGAACAGCAGGACCAGCGTTCCGATCACCCGCGGCCGCCGGTTGGGCGGCGGCGGCGGCGGACATCGGCGGGCGCGCTCGACTTCGGTTCGCGAGTTTCCGGGGCTGATCTCGACTTGGCTCGACCGGGTTCCACAGGCATTCCCGACTTCGCGCGCGGCGACACCTTCGGCTTGCCGCCGGAATAGCGGCGTCCGCGCGATGCCGAGGTGGTGGGAACCGTGGGCTCGACTGCGCGACCGCGAGGCGCGTCGATCGGCGTCGGCCCGCGTTCGTGACGCGACGATCCGCGCCGGTGCTTGCGCGCGCGCTCGCCAACTTTGGGCTCCGTGCGCCGGCGAGCGTCGGGACGATCGTCCGGTCGCCGCGCCCCCGGCTTCTTCCTCGCGGACGGCCGCGATCTCGCGGCGGGCTCTTCCTTCTTCGGTGCGGGCCGCCACACGATCAGGAGCTTTCCGAGGTGCTGCACCGGCGCGGCGTCGAGCGCCTCGCAGATCGCGGCGAGATGCGCCTCGCGCTCGTCGCGGTCGTCCGAATGCACGCGGATCTTGACGAGCTCGTGCGCCTTGAGCGCGACGTCGATCTCGCGGATCACCGCCGGCGTGAGGCCGGCGTGGCCGATCGACACCACGGGATCGAGGGAGTGCGCGCGGGAGCGCAGCGAGCGGCGGAGGGCGGGGGTCAGGGGAGGCATGATGCGATTGTAGATTGTCGATCGTGGATCGCTAAAGGCGCGCCACGATCTACCATCGCGTTCCATGCCGTCCCCGCTCAACCCGTCGAAGAAGAAGCATCGCTCGAACAAGGCGTGGCTCCAGGAGCACGTCAACGACCCGTACGTGAAGGAGGCGCAGAAGCGCGGCTACCGGTCGCGCGCCGCGTTCAAGCTGATCGAGCTCGACGAGCGCGACAAGCTCCTGAGGCCCGGGATCGCGGCGGTCGACCTCGGCGCCTCGCCCGGCAGCTGGAGCCAGGTTCTGCGCGAGCGGCTCGGGACCCGGGGACGGATCGTCGCCGTCGACATCCTGCCCATGGCTCCCCTCGCGGGCGTCGACGTCGTGCAGGCCGATTTTTCGTCCGACGAGGGGCTCGCGGCGGTCGAGCGAGCGCTCGGCGGTCGCCCTGTCGACCTTGTGGTCTCCGACATGGCCCCCAATCTCTCGGGCGTCGACGCCGCGGACCAGGCGCGCAGCGTCGGACTCGCCGAGCTGGCACTGGACTTCGCCGCCGCCCACCTGCAACCCGGCGGGGATTTCGCGGTCAAGGTGTTTCAGGGAAGCGGGCTTCCGGAGTTCGAGAAGGCGGTGCGGACGCACTTCGCGAAGTCCTACGTTCGCAAGCCCAAGGCGAGCCGCGACCGCAGCCGCGAGGTCTTCCTGGTCGGCAAGGGCAAGTTGTGATCGTCGGACGCGGGGTCCGGCCTAAGGGTCGGCCCCAGGGAGTGGGGTAGAATCGAACGAACGTCCGGGGCCAGGAGCGCTCCGGTCTTGAAAGGCGGCGCGTGAACAATCTCCTCAAGAACATCGGCATCTGGCTTGTCATCGGCCTGGTGGTGCTCACCGTGGTCAAGCAGTTCGACGCGCGCCAGTCGACCAAGGACACGATGTCGTACTCCGAGTTCATGGAGTCCGCGAAGACCGGCAAGGTCGAGACCGCGGTGATCGAAGGCCGCACGATCAAGTGGACCGGCACCGACAAGAAGCGCTTCGTCACGACGACGCCGGGCGACATCTGGATGGTGTCGGACCTGCTGAAGTACGGCGTGAAGGTCGACGCGAAGGCCGAGGAGGAGCAGAGCTTCCTCGCGCAGGTGTTCATCTCGTGGTTCCCGATGCTGCTCCTGATCGGCGTGTGGATCTTCTTCATGCGCCAGATGCAGGGCGGCGGGCGCGGCGGCGCGTTCAGCTTCGGCAAGAGCAAGGCGCGCATGCTGGACGAGGCGAACAACACGATCACCTTTGCCGACGTCGCCGGATGCGACGAGGCGAAGGAGGAAGTCGCCGAGCTGGTCGAGTTCCTGCGCGACCCGTCCAAGTTCCAGAAGCTCGGCGGGCGCATCCCGCGCGGGATCCTGATGGTCGGCTCGCCGGGCACCGGCAAAACGCTGCTCGCGAAAGCCATCGCCGGCGAGGCGAAGGTGCCGTTCTTCTCGATCTCGGGCTCCGATTTCGTCGAGATGTTCGTCGGCGTCGGCGCCGCGCGCGTGCGCGACATGTTCGAGCAGGCGAAGAAGAACGCGCCGTGCATCGTGTTCATCGACGAGATCGACGCGGTCGGCCGCCAGCGCGGCGCCGGCCTCGGCGGCGGCAACGACGAGCGCGAGCAGACGCTCAACCAGCTGCTCGTCGAGATGGACGGCTTCGAGGGCAACGCCGGCGTGATCGTGATCGCCGCGACCAACCGGCCCGACGTGCTCGACCCCGCGCTGCTGCGCCCCGGCCGCTTCGACCGCCAGGTCGTCGTGCCGCTGCCGGACATCCGCGGCCGAGAGCAGATCCTGCTCGTTCACATGCGCAAGGTGCCGATGGCGCCCGACGTCAAGGCCGACATCATCGCGCGCGGCACGCCCGGAATGTCGGGCGCCGATCTCGCCAACCTCGTCAACGAGGCGGCGCTGTTCGCCGCGCGCCGCAACAAGCGGCTCGTCGACATGGACGACTTCGAGATGGCGAAGGACAAGATCATCATGGGCGCCGAGCGGCGCTCGATGGTGATGCCCGAGGAGGAGCGGCGCAACACCGCCTACCACGAGTCGGGCCACGCGATCGTCGCGAAGCTCCTGCCGAAGACCGACCCGGTGCACAAGGTCACGATCATCCCGCGCGGGCGCGCGCTCGGCGTGACGATGCAGCTGCCGACCGAGGACCGCTACAGCATGGACCGCAAGCACATGCTGAACATGATCTCGGTGCTGTTCGGCGGGCGGATCGCCGAAGAGCTCTTCATGCACCAGATGACGACCGGCGCGTCGAACGACTTCGAGCGCGCGACCCATCTCGCCCGCGACATGGTGATGCGCTACGGCATGAGCGACCTGATGGGCCCGATGGTGTACGCCGACAACGAGGGCGAGATCTTCCTCGGCCGCTCGGTGACGCGCACCGTCAACATGTCCGAAGAGACGATGAAGAAGGTCGACGCCGAGGTGCGCAAGATCATCGACGGCCAGTACGCGGTCGCGCGGAAGCTCCTCGAGGACAACCGCGACAAGGTCGAGGCGATGGCGAAGGCACTGCTCGAGTTCGAGACGATCGACGCCGAGCAGATCGACGACATCATGGCCGGCAAGCCGCCGCGTCCGCCGAAGCCGACGTCGGCACCGACGTCGAGCGCGACCGGCGGCCCGACGCCGTCGGCTCCGCCCGCGCCGCACCCGGCGTAGGGTTCTTCGTGTTCTAGCGCCGTAGCGCGAGGATCGCGGGCGGCGCGGCGCGGTTCTCGCGCGCGACGGCGTCCGCCAGCGCGCGTTTCTCGTCGGCCTCCTTGCCGCGACCCAGCGCGTCGAGGGCCTGCGCCCAGTTCCTCAGCGCATCCGGATCGTGGACGTCGAGGCGTCGCGCGGTCTCGAAGTGTGCGAGCGCTTCCGCGGGCTTGCGCTGGAGCGTGAGGACGCGACCGACGCCGGCGTGGCCTTCGCCCCACCACGGATCGCGTCGCGTCGAGTCCTGCATCCGTGCGAGCGCCTCGTCGACTCGGCCGAGCGCGAGCAGCGAGTAGCCCCACCGCAGCGAAGGCTCGGACTGCGTCGCGAAGAGCGGCGCGGTTCGCTCGTGATCGCGAACCGCTTCCGCGTGCCGGCCGACCGCCGCGAGCGCCATCGCGCGCGCGGCGATCGGGTAGGGATTCTCCGGATGCGTCGCCACGAGGCGCTCGGCGATCGCCAACGCCTCGGGACCGCGGTCGAGGCGCGCGAGCGCGCCGATGACGAACCAGCGGAAGTCGACCACGTCGAGGCCGGGGTGGTCCTTGATGAACGTTTCGGCGGTCGCTAGCGCATCGGTATAGCGGTGCAGGTAGTACTCGGCGTTCGCGAGCTGGGTCCACGCGTCGGCGTTCGCACGATCGTTGCGCAGCGCTGCGATCGCGTGCTCGCGCGCCTCGTCGTAGCGGTTGAGCTCGGAGAGCGCCTTGGCACGCGAGGTCAGCTCGAGCGACGACAGGCTGGCGTCGGGCGCGCTTCGCGGAACGAGCGCGTTCGCCTCGTCGACGCGCCCCGACCAGTACAGGGCCGTGACCAGCCCTGCGCGCACGCGCGACGACTCGGGCCAGCGCACGGCGGCGTCGCGGTAGAGCGCGATCGCCTCGTCGGCCTTGCCCTGCGCAAGCCGGATGCCGGCGAGCATGCGCACGGCCTTCTCGTCGTCGTCGGGCGTCGGGTTGGTCAGGATGCGGTCGATGAGCGCGAGCGTGCGCGGAAAGCGCTTCTCCTCCAGCTCGGTCATGTACAGGTAGTCGAGCATCGTGTCGGGACGCGAGAGGCGCAGCACGTCCTGCGCGGCCCGCCGGATCAGCGCACCGGCGTCGCCGTCTTTCTGCAACGTTTCGAGCGTGCGGTCGGGCTCGGGCTGGCCGTCGCGCACGGTCATTCGCAGCGCGACGCCTTCGCGAACGATCTCGCCGCGGAGGCGGTTCTCCGGGAGACCCAGCATCTGGCGTGCGTAGCGCGCGATCGAGCGCACCGACACGCCGGCGGAGGTCACCTGGATGTCGGCCTGCGCGGTCCCGGCGTCGACGACCGGGCGGTCGCGCGACGCGGACACCGCATGCTCGATCCGGTGGATCTCGTCGAGCAGGCGCTGGCCGATCACGGCCGACGTGTACCCGTTGTCGACCAGGTCCTTCGGCGCCGAGAAACCGTCGAGCACGAACGCGTCGCGCCGGAACTCGCGCACGAGGGCGACGACCAGCGCGAGCAGCGCGACGACGAGGACGACCGATAGCACGGTCGAGAAAACCGCGCCGGCGGATTCGGCGACGCGCGTGATGCGCAGCGGCGCGTGCGACGCGTCGGGCGTCCGGCGCAGCAGGAAGCGGCTGGTCGGCAGCTTCGCGATGCGCTCGACGCCGGCCCCGGGCCTGAACCATTGCCGCTTGAGCGGATTCGGCATGCGCGTCCCCTTGAGCGTGGGCGGACGATACACTAGCCATGCGATGACGACAGCCCCGCCCCGACGCCTGGTCGCCGGCCGCCACGCGCTCGACCTCACGCGCCCGCGCGTGATGGCGATCCTCAACGTCACACCCGACTCGTTCTCCGACGGCGGCCGCTTCCTCGATCCTGCCCGCGCGATCGCGCATGCCCGCGCGATGCTCGCCGACGGTGCCGACCTCGTCGACGTCGGCGGCGAGTCGACGCGGCCCGGCGCTGCGCCGGTCGGCGAGGCCGAGGAGATCGACCGCGTGGTTCCGGTGATCGAGGCGCTCGTGGGCGACGGCGCGATCGTGTCGATCGACACGATGAAGCCCGTCGTGATGCGCGCGGCGATCGCGGCCGGCGCGTCGATGGTCAACGACGTGCGCGCGCTGCGCGAGCCCGGCGCCATCGAGGCGGTGGCGCAAGGCGGCGCGGCCGTGTGCCTGATGCACATGCGCGGCACGCCCGCGTCGATGCAGGAAGCGCCCGAGTACGTCGACGTCGTCGCGGACGTGCGCAGCTTCCTGATGTCGCGTGCCGGGACCTGTGAGGCGGCGGGCATCGCGCGCGAGCGCATCGCGATCGACCCGGGCTTCGGCTTCGGCAAGTCGCGGGCGCACAACCTCACCCTGCTGGCGCGGCTGGGCGATATCGCGGCGCTGGGCTACCCGGTGCTCGCCGGGCTGTCGCGCAAGTCGACGCTCGGTGCGATCACCGGCCGGCCCGAGGACGAGCGCGTTGCGGCGAGCGTGGCGGCGGCGCTGATCGCCGTCGAGCGCGGCGCGTCGATCCTGCGCGTGCACGACGTTCGCGAGACCGTCGATGCGTTGAAGGTCCTCCACGCGGTCATCCACGCGGGCGACGTCGCGACGAAGGTGAAGCCATGATCCGCAAGCTCAAGTCCGGCGGCTACCGCCTCTATTCGCGCAAGGTCGACCCGAAGACCGGCAAGCGCCGCAACCTCGGCACGTTCCGGACGCGCGCGGCGGCCGAGCAGCACGAGCGCGAGGTGCAGTTCTTCAAGCGGCGCGGATGACGCCGGGCGCATAATCGCGCCGGTGGAAGCGGAGGATCGAACGGAATGAAGCGCGAGTACTTCGGCACCGACGGCGTGCGCGGACGCGTCGGCGAGGCGCCGATCACGCCCGAGCTCGTGATGAAGCTCGGCTGGGCCGCGGGCCGCACGTTCGCGGCGGATCCGCGCCGGCCCGCCGGGCGTCCCGCGGTGCTGATCGGCAAGGACACGCGCATCTCGGGTTACCTGCTCGAGGCCGCGCTCGAGGCGGGCCTTTCGGCCGCCGGCGTCGACGTCGTGCTCTGCGGCCCGCTTCCGACGCCGGGCATCGCGTACCTGACGCGCGCGCTGCGGCTCACCGCGGGCATCGTGATCAGCGCGTCGCACAATCCGTACGACGACAACGGCATCAAGTTCTTCGGCGCGAGCGGCCAGAAGCTCGCCGACGCGACCGAGGGCGCGATCGAGAAGGCGATGGAAGCGCCGCTCGAATGCGTCGCGTCCGCCGAGCTCGGCAAGGCGCGCCGCGTCGCCGATGCCGCGGGACGCTATGTCGAGTTCTGCAAGGCGACGTTTCCGCCGTCGCTCGACCTGCGCGGCGTGACGCTCGTGGTCGACTGCGCGCACGGCGCGGGCTATCACGTCGCGCCGCCGGTGTTCACCGAGCTCGGCGCGACCGTCGTGCCGGTCGGCATCGCGCCCGACGGCCTCAACATCAACGCGGGTTGCGGCGCGACGCATCCGAAGTTCCTCGCGTCCGAGGTCGTGAGGCACCGCGCCGATCTCGGGATCGCACTCGACGGCGACGGCGACCGGCTCGTGATGGCCGACCGCGACGGGCGCATCTACCACGGCGACGAGCTGCTCTACGTGATCGCGATGGATGCGATGCGGCGCGGCGCGCTCGGCGGCGGCGTCGTCGGGACCGTGATGTCGAATCTGGGCTTCGAGCAGGCGCTCGCGCACGCCGGCGTGCCGCTCGCGCGCGCCAAGGTCGGCGACCGCTACGTCCTCGAGACGATGGTCGAGCGCGGCTGGACGCTCGGCGGCGAGAGCTCGGGCCACGTGATCTGCCTCGACAAGCACACGACGGGCGACGCGATCGTCGCCGCGCTCGCCGTGCTGCGCGCGCTGATCGACGGCGGCGCCACGCTCGCGCAGGCGACCGCGCCGGTCGCGATGTTCCCCCAGACGCTGATCAACGTGCCGGTCAAGCGCGGCTGGGACTGGCAAGGCAGCGACGCCGTCAAGCGTTCGCGCGACCGCGCGGTCAGCGCGCTCGGCGACGCGGGACGCGTGCTCCTGCGCCCGTCCGGGACCGAGCCGGTCATCCGCGTCATGGTCGAGGCGCGCGACAAGGCGCTGGCCGACGAGCACGCCGGCGCGATCGCCGAGACGATCGCGCGCGCGGCGGGCGTGCCGCTGTGACGGCGGCGGACGCTCCACCGCTGCGCTTCGCGGCGATCGGCCTCGACCATCGCCACATCTACGACCAGGTCCAGAGCCTGCTCGACGTCGGCGGCGTGTGCGTCGGCTACTGGACCGACGGCGATCCGAAGCCGCTCGAGGGCTTCGTCAAGCGCTTCCCGCACGTGCCGCGCGTCGCCGACCGGCGCGCGCTGCTCGACGACGCGTCGATCCGCCTGTTCACCTGCGCGGCCGTGTTCGACCAGCGCGCCGACCTCGCGATCGAGGCGATGCGCGCCGGCAAGGACTTCATGGCGGACAAGCCGGGCGTCACGACGTTCGACCAGCTCGAGCGCGTGCGCCGCGCGCAGCGCGAGACCGCGCGCATCTGGACCGTCAACTTCACCGAGCGCTTCGAAGTGCGCGCGGTCACGCGCGCGCTGGAGCTGGTGCGCGCCGGGGCGATCGGCGAGGTCATCCAGACCGTGGGCCTCGGGCCGCACCGCGAGAACCCGCACACGCGCTCGCCGTGGTTCTACGACAAGCGCCGCTACGGCGGCATCCTCGCCGACATCGGCAGCCACCAGATCGACCAGTTCCTGATGCTGACCGGCGCGACCGACGCCGAGGTCGTCTACGCGCGCACGGGCAACGTCGCGCACCCGGACCACCCGCGGTACGAGGACACCGGCGAGATGCTGTTGCGGGCGGGCAAGGCGACCGGCTTCGTCCAGGTGCACTGGTTCACGCCGGACGGCCTGGCGACGTGGGGTGACGGACGGCTCTTCATCACCGGCACCGCGGGGGCGATCGAGCTGCGCAAGTACGTCGACATCGCCGGGCGCGAAGGCAAGGACCACTTGTTCCTCGTCGACAAGCGCGGCACGCATTACATCGACTGCCGCGACGCGGGGCTGCCGTATTACGCGAACCTCGTGCGCGACGTGGTCGAGCGCACGGAAACCGCGATGCCGCAGGCGCACGCGTACAAGGTGAGCGAGCTCGCGCTCACCGCGCAGGCGATGGCGGACAGCGGGGCCTAGCCGTGCACGTCGCGCGAATCGCCAGGTGCCTGCGCCCGCTCGAATTTCCCGTAGTCGCGGATCACCGCGGCGACGCGTAGCCGGTAGTCGGCGAACATCGTCTCGCGCCCCGCCGCCTGGATGCGGCGGTGCGCCTCGACGTTGCGCCAGCGCTCGACGGCCTCCTCGTCGCGCCAGATCGACAGCGACAGGATCTTCCCCGGATTCGTGAGGCTCTCGAAGCGCTCGACCGAGACGAAGCCGTCGATGCCTTCGAGGATCGGGCGCAAACGCGCCGCAGCGTCGAGGTAGGCCTCGCGCCGCTCGGGATGCGGAACGACTTCGAAGATCACGGCGATCACGGTCCGGTCCTTTCGTCGACGACGACGTCGAGCACGCTGAACGGCGACTGCGTCGGCAAGGTCCGCCGGCGCGCGAGCCCGGCCGCGCTGAAGAGCGCGTCATACTCGCGCTCGGTGCGCTCGACGCCGCCGATGGCGACCATCATCTGGAGGTCGGAGCGCAGCACGTTGAGCTGCGAAGGATCGGTCTCCGCGCGGATCGGCGCCAGACGCTCGATCACGAGCAACCGTGCATGCGCGCCCATCGCGTCGCGAAGGTTGCGCAGGATCGCGGTCGCCGCGCCGTCGTCCCAGTCGTGCAGCACCGACTTCAGCAGGTAGGCGTCGGCTTTCGGCGGCGGGGAGTCGAAAAAATCGAGGGCGGCGTAGCGCGCGCGATCGGCCACGCCTTCGGCGGCGAAGAAGTCGTGCGCGTCCGACTCGAGGTAGGGCAGGTCGGCCGATGCGCCGGTCAGGTGCGGATGGGCCTTCAACAGCGCGACGAGCAGCGCGCCGAGGCCGCCGCCCACGTCGATCGCGTCGTGCGCGCCGTCGACGTCGCACGCGGCGACGATCGCGGCCGCGTCGTGGCGCGTCGCGCCGGCCATCGAGCGGTGGAACATGCGCGCCTCGTCGGGCCGCTCGGCGAGGGAGAAGAAACGTTCCTTCCCCGAGTCGGGAATCGGCACGCCGCTGACGAGCGTCGCTTCGAGCTGGCCGAACGCCTTCCAGGTCCGATCGCCCCAATGAAAGGCAAAGCCGCGCAGCGATCCCGGCACGTCGGACCGCAGCCACCGGCCGGCCTCGGCCAGGGCGAATGCGTCGCCGTCACGATGCTCGCAGATGCCGAGGCCCGCGAGCGCCCGCAGGAGCCGGTAGGTCGCCCGAGCATCGAGGCCGAGCGTCGACGCCAGCGCCGGGGCCGTCCGCGAACCCCCGGCGAGCGCGTCGACGAGGCCGAGCTTCACGGCCGCATGGATCGCCTGCGTGGTCCAGCAGCCGGCGATCAGGTCCATCGTGCGGGCGCGCGCGTCGTGGCTCATGCGGGGGGTATTATCGTCGCGCTCGCGTTGACCAGGCCAAGGAGGGTTCATGACCCGGATGCCCGGTACCGTTCTGATCGCGGCGCTCGCCGCGCTCGCCGCGCTGATGCCGCCGATCGCCGCGGCGCAAAGCTGCAACACCGCCGATCGATCGGTCCTGCTGCTGATGGATCTCTCCGGCAGCATGAACGCGAAGCTCCCGGGGGGCGAGACGCGCCTCGCGGTCGCGCAGCGCGCGATCAAGGGCGTCGCGGGCCAGGTGCCGGCGCAGACGCAGCTCTCGCTGCGGTTGTACGGCGCGCAGTCGGCCGCGAAGGAGAAGAACTGCCAGGACACGAACCTCGCGGTTCCGTTCGGCCCGGCGAGCGCGAGCGGTGCGGCGATCGTATCCACCGTGGACGGCGCGAAGGCGCAAGGCTACACGCCGATCGCGTACTCGCTCGGCCAGGCCGTGAACGACTTCCCGGCGGCAGCGAAGGAGCGCGTGATCGTGCTGGTCAGCGACGGCAAGGAAACCTGCCAGGGCGACCCGGTGCTCGCCGCGCGCGCGCTGGCGGGCAAGGGGATCACCGTCCACGCGGTCGGCTTCGTCGTCGACACCGCGGCGCGTGGGCAGCTGCAGGCCATCGCGCGCGCGACCGGCGGCACGTATTTCGACGCGCCGAACGGTCCCGAGCTGCCCGAGCTGCTCAGGTCCGCGCTCGGCGCGTGCAAGAAGGTGATCGCGAAGGTGCCGACGAATCCGGCGCCGGGCAAGCTCAGGACCTCGTCGGCGACGTGGCTCGCCTCGCACGCCGTGATCGACGCCGAGACCGGCAAGAAGGTCGGCTCGCTCGACAGCGCGTCGCCGGAGATCAAGCTGCCCGCAGGCGTCTACGAGGTGAAGTTCGGCGCCGGTAGCTGGAAGGGCATCGAGGTCAAGGCCGGCGAGACGACGACGATCACGCCCGGCCAGCTCAAGCTCGATCCCACCGCCGGTGCGGTCGTCACCGACTCGGAGACCGGCGAGAAGCACGGCAGCTTCGACCGGATGTCCAACGCGGTGACGCTGATGCCCGGCGTCTACGACCTGCAGATGGGCAAGACCGTCGCGCGCTACATCCGCGTCGACGGCGGGAAGACGGTGCTGATCAAGCCGGCGCGGGTGGTGATCGCGGCGAACGTCAACCGGGATAACGCGCGCATCACCACCGCCGACGGCACCGTGATCGCACGCTTCGATGCGGTCACGCGCGAAATCGCGCTGCTTCCAGGGGACTACGTGGTCGAGGTGAACGGCAACAAGCTGCCATTCCCGGCCAAGGAAGGCGACGTGCTCGAGGTGAATCAGTGACGCGCTGCTAGCGCGCGCAGACCAGCTTCAGCTTCGCCGCCGCCGCGCGTGTCGCGGCGGCCACCGCAGCGCGATCGTCGCCGGTCGCTTCTCCCGTCGCCTTCGAGAACACCGTGCCGTCCTTGATCGATGCGGCTTCGGCTTCGACGCGGATGCGACCGCCGGCACGGACGACACGCCCGCGCACGACGCGCTCCGCCTCCTTCGCGTTGGACGGCTGGCCGTTCGCGGCCAGCGGCAGGGCACAGGCGTTGCGATCCAGGTAGACGGTGAACGCGGTGATCGGCGCATCGCCGCCGCTCGATCGCGCGCGTATCAGGTAGACCAGCCGTGGCGGCGAGACGCCGCCCGGCGGCGGCGCCGCGCCAGGGAGCGGAGGCGTGCCGAAGCCGTCCGCGACGCCGTCGCGATCGGGGTCGGGCGGGAGCGGTGGCGCGCCACCCCCGGTGGGACTCTCCTTGGGCGGCGCGGGCGGCGACGGCGGCAGCGAGTCGCAGCGCGAGGTGTCTATGCACGGGAGCGCGCGCCGCTGCGCGCACATGCGCTGCAGCGTCTCGGGCGCCGCCTTGTTGAAGTAGTCCTGGCAGTTCTCGAGGCGGATGGCGCCGAACCACGGACCGTTGACGTTGATGATCTCCATGCAGCAGATCGCGTCCTGGGCGAGCGCGGCCGCCGGGCAGGCGAGCCCGCTCGCGAGGGCGAGGGCGAAGCCGAGACGGTTCGATTGCATCGCGACCTCCGGGGAGCCGGGCGACGGTGGGTATTATCATCGAACCATGGTCGCCGTCGTCCATGCCGCGCCCGGTTCCGCTGCGCCGAAGGCCGTCGCCGCGTGGCTCGACTCGCTCGCGGGCACCTATCCGCGCGCCGACGTCGACGCGTTCCGCGAGATCGTCGACTACGTCGCCGCGCGCGTCGGCGACGCCAAGGCGAGCGACGGCGAGCGCCTCGCCGACCGCGCGCTCGGCATCGCCGGCATCGTCGCAGCGTTGAAGCTCGATCCGGCGTCGATCCGCGCCGCGCTGTTGTCGGTGCTTCCGGCGGCGAAGGCGTTCGACGCCGACGAGGTCGCGAAGAAGTACGGCGGCGACGTCGCCGGGCTCGTCGCCGGCGTCGCGCGCATGGAGTCGATCCGCGCGCGGCGCATCGGCGCGACGCCCGAGGAGCGCGCGGCACAGTCGGAGAACCTGCGCAAGATGCTGCTCGCGATGGTCGAGGACATCCGCGTGGTGATCCTCAAGCTCGCCGAGCGGCTGCAGGCGTTGCGCTGGCTCATGCCGAGCGACGCGGGCGAGCGGCGCGAGACCGCGCGCGAGGTGCTCGAGCTCTACGCGCCGCTCGCGAACCGGCTCGGGGTCTGGCAGCTCAAGTGGGAGCTCGAGGACCTGTCGCTCCGCGCGACCGAGCCCGAAACGTACAAGGAGATCGCCCGGCTCCTCGACGAACGCCGGCTCGACCGGCAGCGCTACATCGAGGACGTCATCGCGACGCTGAAGCGCGAGCTCGGCGCCGCCGGCATCGCGGCGGACGTGTCCGGCCGCCCGAAGCACATCTTCAGCATCTGGACCAAGATGCGCCGCAAGCAGACGGGCATCGAATCGCTCTACGACATCCGGGCGGTGCGCATCCTCGTCGACGACGTCAAGCAGTGCTACACGGCGCTCGGCATCGTCCACCACCTGTGGACGCCCCTGCCCGGCGAGTTCGACGACTACATCGCGAAGCCGAAGGCGAACGACTACCGTTCGCTGCACACCGCCGTGATGGGGCCCGAGGGCAAGCCGCTCGAGGTGCAGATCCGCACGCGCGACATGCACCAGCACTCCGAGTACGGCGTCGCCGCGCACTGGCGCTACAAGGAGGGCACCGCGGCCCCGCGCGACCCCGCGTTCGAGGACCGCATCGCGTGGCTGCGCCAGGTGCTCGACTGGAAGGACGCGATCGCCGACACGAGCGAATGGCTCGCGTCGTTCAAGCAATCGCTGTTCACCGACACGATCTACGTGCTGACGCCGCAAGGGAAGGTCATCGACCTGCCCGCGGGCGCGACGCCGGTCGACTTCGCCTACGCGGTGCACACGAACCTCGGGCACCGTTGCCGCGGCGCGAAGGTCGACGGCCACATGGTGCCGCTCAACACGCCGCTCCGTAACGGCCAGCGCGTCGAGGTGCTGACGGTCAAGGACGGCGGCCCGTCCCGCGACTGGCTGAATCCGGAACTCGGCTACGTCACGAGCCACCGCGCGCGCGCGAAGGTGCGCCAGTGGTTCAAGGCCCAGGTGCACGACGAGACCGTCGCGCAGGGCCGCGCGTTCGTCGAGCGCGAGCTCGCGCGCGCAGGCGCCTCGACGCTCAACCTCGACGCGCTCGCCGCGAAGGCAGGCTACGACGAGCCCGACGAACTGTTCGCCGCCGTCGCGCGCGACGAGGTCAACCTGCGCCAGTTGCAGATGGCGATCAAGGCCGCGGTCGCGCCGGCGCCCGCGCCGGAGGCGGCCCCCGGCGACGGTCTCGTGATGCGCGCGAGCAAGTCGGCGGGCTCGGGCAGCGGCATCCTCGTCGTCGGCGTCGACCGCCTGATGACCGGGCTCGCGCGCTGCTGCAAGCCCGCGCCGCCCGACCCGATCGCCGGCTTCATCACGCGCGGCAAGGGCATAACCATCCACCGCAGTTCGTGCCCGAATTTCGCGCGCGTCAGCGCGCGAGAGCCCGAGCGCGTGATCGAGTCGAACTGGGGCGAACGGCGCGACGAAGTCTTCCCGGTCGACATCGTCGTCGAGTCGAGCGACCGCCAGGGGCTGTTGCGCGACATCTCGGAAGTCTTCTCGCGCGAGAAGATCAACGTCACGGCCGTCAACACGCTCACGCGCCAGCACTTGGCGCGCATGAACTTCACGATCGAGGTCGGCGGCGTCGAGCAGTTGAAGCGCGCGCTCGCCTTGGTGCGCGACGTGCGCGGCGTGCTGGCTGCCGGACGCCGCTAGCTCAGGTCAGCGCGAGGTAGATCGCCAGCGCGCCGCCGAGTGCGGCGAAAGTGAGCGAGAACACCAGCGCCCACCCGATGCTGTAGGAGGGCGGCAAATCGTCGAGCGGCAGCGTCTTCACGAAGCGCGCGTGCTGGATGCTCGCGAACACGATCACCGCGACGCCGGCGACGACGAGCAGGGTGCCGATGACGCTCGACGCGGTCGTGTGCAGTTGGGGCGCCGCGCGGCCGCCCTGGACCGACACGAGGCTCACGAACAATCCGAAGCGCTCGACGAC
>DATBSV010000172.1:0-16261 GCA_036559685.1 Casimicrobiaceae bacterium | reverse complement strand
TGCGCGAGCTTGGCGCCGTGCTGCGGGAGCGTCTCGTCGTGGAACTCGCGCGCCTTGTCCGGATCGAGGCCGAGGTTGAACTGGTCCTCCCAGCGGAACTCGAAGCGCGCCTTCGACAGCGCGTTGTCGCGGATCTGCGCGCCGGGATGGCCCTTCGCGAGGTCGGCCGCGTGCGCCGCGACCTTGTACGCCATGATGCCGTCCTTGACGTCGACCTTGTTCGGCAGGCCGAGGTGCTCCTTCGGCGTCACGTAGCACAGCATCGCGGTGCCGTACCAGCCGATCATCGCCGCGCCGATCGCGCTGGTGATGTGGTCGTAGCCCGGCGCGATGTCGGTCGTGAGCGGACCGAGCGTGTAGAACGGCGCCTCGCCGCACAGCCTCAGCTGCTCGTCCATGTTGTGCTTGATCAGGTGCATCGGCACGTGGCCGGGGCCCTCGATCATCGTCTGCACGTCGTGCTTCCACGCGACCTTCGTGAGCTCGCCCAGCGTGGCGAGCTCCGCCATCTGCGCCTCGTCGTTCGCGTCGTAGCCCGAGCCCGGCCGCAGGCCGTCGCCGAGCGAGAACGCGACGTCGTACGCCTTCATGATCTCGCAGATCTCGTCGAAGCGCGTGTAGAGGAAGCTCTCCTGATGATGCGCGAGGCACCACTTCGCCATGATCGAGCCGCCGCGCGACACGATGCCGGTCATCCGCTTCGCGGTCATCGGGATGTAGCGCAGCCGCACGCCCGCGTGGATCGTGAAGTAGTCGACGCCCTGCTCGGCCTGCTCGATCAGCGTGTCGCGGTACATCTCCCAGGTGAGCTCCTCGGCCTTGCCTTCGACCTTCTCGAGCGCCTGGTAGATCGGCACCGTGCCGATCGGCACCGGCGAGTTGCGCACGATCCATTCGCGCGTCTCGTGGATGTTCTTGCCGGTCGACAGGTCCATGACGGTGTCGGCGCCCCAGCGCGTCGCCCACGTCATCTTCTCGACCTCCTCGCCGATCGACGAGGACACGGCCGAGTTGCCGATGTTCGCGTTGATCTTCACCAGGAAATTGCGGCCGATGATCATCGGCTCGGTTTCCGGGTGGTTCACGTTGCACGGGATGATCGCGCGGCCGCGCGCGACCTCGTCGCGCACGAACTCGGGCGTCATGACCTCGGGGATGGCCGCGCCGAAGCTTTGCCCTGTGTGCTGGCGCGTGACCGACGCCGGCAGCGTCGCGAGCATGCGCTCGCGCAGCAGGTTCTCGCGGATCGCGATGTATTCCATCTCGGGCGTCACGATGCCGCGGCGCGCGTAATGCATCTGCGAGACGTTCGCGCCGGGCTTCGCGCGGAGCGGCTTGCGGTGCAGGTCGAAGCGCATGCCGGCGAGCGCCGGATCGGCGAGGCGCGCGCCCCCGTACGTCGACGTCGGGCCGTCGAGCTCGACCGTGTCGCCGCGCTCGGCGATCCAACGCGCGCGAAGCGCCGGCAGACCTTTGCGGATGTCGATGTTCGCGTCGGGATCGGTGTAGGGGCCCGACGTGTCGTAGACGACGATCGACGGATTCTTCTCCGCCCCGAACGAAGCGTCGGTGTCGGATTGCGCGATCTCGCGCATCGGCACGCGCACGTCGGGGCGCGAGCCCTCGACGTAGATCTTGCGGGACGCGGGCAGGGGGGCGACCGCGGCGGCGTCGACCTGCGCGTCGCGCGCGTAGAACTTGTCGTTGGCGTTCATCGTTGCTCCTCGCGGAAAGGCTGAAGGCGGAGGAGCGGACGGACCCTTCGGAGGGGCCGCGCTTCCCTACGCCGGCATTACCCGGATCAGGTTCTTGAGGGTTTGTCTCACCCGTCCGCGAACCGCGGACAGGACCCCTAGCGCACCTCCATACGATACGCCGAACGCGGTAGGCGGACAACTCGGCGGCGCGCGAGATAGCCACAATCGGTGCCAGAATCGCGGCGATGAGCGCTCCTGCCTCAGCCTGCGTCGACTGCGGCACCGCGCTGCCCGAGTCCGCGCGCTTCTGCCCGCATTGCGGCGCGCGCGTCGCGACGGTCGCCACCGCGCCGGCCGTCGGCGAGCGCCGCACGGTCGCGATCCTGTTCGCCGACCTCGCCGGCTTCACGAAGCTCACGTCCGAGATCGACGCCGAGGAGGTGCATCGGCTCCTCGGGCGCTTCTTCGAGCTCGTCGACGGCGCGATCGCGCGTTCCGGCGGGACGGTCGACAAGCACATCGGCGACGCGACGATGGCGGTGTTCGGCGCGCCGGTGGCGCACGGCAACGACATCGAGCGCGCGGTGCGCGCCGCGTGCGAGATCCACGAGGCCATGACGACGCTGTCCGCCGAAGCCGGCAAGCCCCTGGCGACGCACATCGGCATCGCGTGCGGCGAGGTCGTCGCCGCGTCGACGGGGAGCGCGGTGCGCGCCGACTACACGGTGATCGGCGACGCGGTCAATCTCGCTTCCCGGCTCGAGGAGCTCGCCGGCGCGGGCGAGACGATCGTGTCCGACGACGTGCGCGCGGCGCTCGGCTCGCGCCTCGACGCCGAGTCGCGCGGAAGCGTCGCCGTCCGCGGGTTCGCGCAAGAGCTGCCGGTGTGGCTGGTTCGGGCGCTCCGCGCGCCCGAGGCCGAGCGCCACCGGCTCGTCGGCCGCGCGCGCGAGCTCGCGCGGATCGATGCCGCGCTCGACGCGCTGGCGACGGTGCGTCGCGGCGCGACGATCGCGCTACGCGGCGATCCCGGCGTCGGCAAGTCGCGGCTCGCGGAGGCGATGCTGGCGCGCGCGGCGGCGCGCGGATGCGCGACGCATCGCGCGGTCGTGCTCGATTTCGGCGCCGCCCAGGGACGCGACGCCGCGGGGCTCGTCGCGCGATCGCTGCTCGACGTCGGCGCGACCGCGCCACCCGCCGCATGCCGCGACGCGCTGGATCGGGCGATCGCGTCGGGGATCGTCGATGCGAGGAACGAGCCGTTCGTCGCGGACCTGCTCGGGCTGCCCCAGCGCTCCGGCAGCCGCTACGAGGCGATGGACCACGCCACCCGCGCGCGCGGGCGCGTCGAAGCGCTCGCCACGCTTGCGACCGCCGCGGCGCGCGAGCGCCTGGTCGCCATCCTCGTCGAGGACGTCCACTGGGCGACGCCTGCGCTCCTCGCCGCGCTCGTGGCGTTGCGCGAACGCGCGCGCACCGGCGCGATCCTCCTCGTGCTGACGACGCGGCGCGACGGCGATCCGCTGACCGGCGCGTGGCCGGCGGACACGTTCGAGACGCTCGAGCTCGCGCCGCTGTCGAACGACGAGTCGCTCGAGCTCGCCGCCGAGTACCTCGCCGCGCGTCCCGACGTCGCGCGGCGCTGCGTCGAGCGCGCGCAGGGCAATCCGCTATTCCTGACGCAGCTGTTGCAGAGCGGCGCCGACGACGACGAGATCCCGGGGACCATCCGCAACGTGCTGCTGGCGCGACTCGACCGGTTGCCGGCCGCGGAGCGTACCGCTCTGCAGGCGGCGTCGGTAGCCGGCCAGCGATTCTCGCCGGCGCTGGTCGCGCACCTGACGGGTGGCGCGATGCCTGCTCTCGTCGAGGCGCGTGCGCGCGAGCTCGTCCGCGACGGCGAAGCGGGGCACGAACTCGTGTTCTCGCACGCCCTTATCCGCGACGCGGCGTACGCGTCGCTGCTGCACAGCGCGAGGCGTGAGCTTCACGCACGTGCCGCGACGTGGTACGCGGGACGCGACCCGGCGCTGCGCGCCGAGCACCTCGAGCGTGCCGAGGATCCCGAGGCGCCGCAGGCGTTCCTCGACGCGGCGCGGGCGGCATCCGCCGCGCTGCGCCCCGACGTCGCGCGATCGCTCGCGGAGCGCGGGGCCGCGCTCGCCCCGCCCGGGGCGGTGGCGCTCGCGCTATCGATGCTCGCGGGCGATCTCGCCTGCGACCTGGGCGACGCCGCGGCCGGCGTCGCGGCGTACTCGCGCGCGGACGCGCTCGCGCGCGACGACAACGAGCGGTGCCTGGCGCAGGTCGGCCTGGCCTCGGCGCACCGGCTGTCGAGCGCCATCAAGGAGGGCTTCGCCGCGCTCGACCGGGCGGAACCGATCGCCGAGCGCCTCGGCCTCGCGCGGGAGCTCGCGCGCATCGCGTACCTGCGGGGGAGCCTGTATTTCGCGCGCGGCGAGCTCGAGCGCTGCGCGGCCTGGCACGAGCAGTCCCTGACGCACGCACGCGACGCCGGCGACGAGCAGTGCGAGGCGCAGGCCCTTTCCGGCATCGCCGACGCGATGTACGCGACCGGCCGTCTCGTCTCGTCGCACGCGGCGTTCGAGCGCTGCGTGGCGCTGTGCGAGCGCCGCGGAAACCTCCGGTACGCGCTGATGAACCGGCTGATGGCCGGGCTCATCGATCACTTCCTGGGAGAAGGGCGCCGGTCGCTCGAGCGGATCGACGCGGTGCTCGTCACCGCGCGCGAGATCGGCCACGCGGTGGCCGAGGTGATGGCCGGCCAGGTGGCCGCCATGGTGCTCGTGTCGATGGGCCGCGACGAGGAGGCGGTGGCCGCCGCCGAGCCGAGCCTCGCGATGGCGCGAGCGATCGCGTCGCGCCGGTTCGTCGCGTTCGATCTGTACCAGCTCGGACGCGCCGGTCGCCGGCACGGCGATCGAGACCTTGCGCGCGCGCGGCTCGACGAAGCCTGGGCGGTGCTCGAGGACGTCGGTCCCGGCCTCGTCGGGGCGATGGTGCTCGGCGCGAAGGCGGGAATCGCCAGGAGCGACGCCGAGCGTCGCGACCTCCTCGCGCGCGGCGAAGCGCTGCTGGCGGCCGACACCGTCTCGCACAACCATTTCTTCTTCCGGGAAGACGCGATCGACGCGTCGCTCGACGCGGGCGATCTCGACGAGGCGCTGCGCCACGCCGACGCGCTCGAGACCTACGCGAGCCGCGAGCCGACCGCGTGGAGCCGGTTCGTCGTCGCACGCGCCCGCGCGCTGGTCGACGCGAGGCGCGGCAACGCCGACGCGGAGGGGCTCCGCGCGCTGCGCGAGCACGCGACTGCGCACGGGCTCGTGAAGGCGCTTGGGGCGATCGAACGGGAGCTCGCGGCGCTGGCGCCGTGAAGCTTCACGCCTTCCACAGCGCGTGGAAATGGTGGACCGGCCCGTGCCCGTGTCCGACGTCGAGCGCGTCGGCCGCCGCGAGCGCGGCGACGAGGTAGTCCTTCGCGCCGCGGATCGCCGTCGGGACGTCGGGCGACACGGGCAGCAGCGCCGCGATCGCGGCCGAGAGCGTGCAGCCGGTGCCGTGCGTGTTCTTGGTGTCGACGCGCTTCGCGGCGAGCTCGATCATGCGATCGCCGTCGGTCACGACGTCGACCGCGTCGCCGCCAGGCAGGTGGCCGCCCTTCACCACGACCCAGCGCGAGCCGTCGTGCGCCATGCGCTCGCGCAGCTTCTCGGCCGCGCGGCGCATCTCTGAAATCGTGTCGGGCCCGCGCCGGCCGAGCAGCACGCCGGCTTCGGGCAGGTTGGGCGTGAGCACCGTCGCGAGCGGGACCAGCGTCTCGATCAGCGCGCCCACGGCGGACGTCTCGAGCAGGGCGTCGCCGCTCTTCGCGATCATCACCGGGTCGAGCACGACGTGCTTCGGCTTCCAGTGCATGAGCCCGTCGGCGACGGCGCGGATCACCGGCGCCTGGCCGACCATGCCGATCTTGACGGCGTCGATGCGGACGTCGCCGAACAGCGTGTCGATCTGCTCGCGCACGAACGCTGGCGGAATCCCGAGGACGCCGGTCACCGCGCGCGTGTTCTGCGCGGTCAGCGCGGCGACGACCGCGCAGGCGTAGGCGCGCAACGCGCTGATCGTTTTGACGTCGGCGAGGACGCCCGCGCCGCCGGAGGGGTCGACGCCGGCGATGGTCACTACGTTCGGGATCCGGTCGGCCAAGGGCGTCTCCTCGCAATCATTCTAGACGCGTACCATGTCCGGCGAGGAGGCGCACGATGAAGACCGGCGAGTTCATGCTGGACGCCCGGCAGCGGACGCTGCGCGACGCCAACGGGCGCGTGTTCGACCTCGCGGCGCACCAGTGGCGCGTCGACGAGGGGACCGTGTCGGGCCGGAAGATAGCGGCCATCGACGCGCTGCGCTGGCTGCAGCGCGACAGCGGGCACCCGCGGCGCGAGCCGGTCGCGGTCGTCGGCGGCCGTCGCGCCGGCGCCGCGGACCTCGAGCGGGCGCATGCGCTCGGCGCCGGTCTCGCGAAGGTCGGCATCGTCGTGCTGTGCGGCGGCCGCGGCGGCGTGATGCGCGCCGTGTGCGAGGGCGTCGCGACCGAAGGCGGCCTCAGCATCGGCCTGCTGCCCGGCGACACGATCGCCGACGCGAACGACGCGGTCACCGTGCCGATCGCGACGGGCCTGGGCATCGCGCGCAACGCGGTGATCGCGCGCGCCGCGCTGTGCGTGATCGCCGTCGGCGGCAGCTACGGCACGCTTTCCGAGATGGCGCTCGCGATGCACGCCGGCAAGGTCGTGTTCGCGCTGCGCGGCGCGCCGGCCGTCGACGGCATCGACGTGGTGGCGTCGGTCGACGCGGCGCTCGACGCGATCGCGCGCGTCGCGCTCGGTCTCGACCGCCGCGCGAAGACGGCGGTGTCGGGGGCCGACGCGTGAGCCAGCAGGCCTGAAACCAGCGGTGTACCATCCGCACCGCGCGGGTGTAGCTCAATGGTAGAGCAGAGGCTTCCCAAGCCTACGACGAGGGTTCGATTCCCTTCACCCGCTCCATCCCCCCGGCTTCCCGTTTACGCGGCGCTCGGCGCGATCGCGCTCTGGGGCACGCTCGCGGCGCTCGGCGCGTCGCTCTCGCACCTGCCGCCTTTCCTGCTGACCGGCACCGCGCTCGCGATCGGCGCGCTGCCCGGGCTCCTCGACATCCGCGCGTGGCGCGTGCCGCTCGGCACGCTCGCGCTCGGCATCGGCGGCCTGTTCGGATTCCACTTCCTGCTGTTCATGGCGTTGCGTCTGGCGCCGCCGCTCGAGGCGAACCTCGTCAACTACCTGTGGCCGCTCCTGATCGTGCTGTTGACGCCGCTCGTGCTGCCGGGATGGACGCTCACGCGGCGCCACGTCGCCGCGGCGATCGTCGGCTTCGCGGGCGCGGCGCTCGCGATCGGGGCTGCGCCGGCGACGATCGACGCGCGCGCTGCTGCGGGCTTCGCACTCGCCGGCGGCTCGGCGCTGACGTGGGCGCTGTACTCGCTGCTGACGCGGCGCGTGGCGCCGTTCGCGTCGTGGGCGATCGGCGGATTCGCGGCGGCGTCGGGCGCGCTGGCGCTGCTATGCCATGCGCTGTTCGAGCCTGCCGCGGCGTTCGCGCCCGACGATGGGCTGAAGCTCGCGGCGCTGGGGCTCGGCCCGATGGGCGCCGCATTCTACCTATGGGATTACGCGATGAAGCGCGGCGACCCGCGGGTGGTCGGCACGCTCGCGTACGCGACGCCGGTGCTGTCGACCGCGTTGCTCGCGCTGGCGACCGGCCGCACGCTCGGCATCTGGCTCGGCGTCGCAACGCTGCTCGTCGCGGGCGCCGCGGCGCTCGCGCTTCAGGGCCGCAGGTAGGCCCAGCCGGCCTGCTGCTTCTGCATGATCTCGACGACGCCGGCCTTCACGTAGCCGATGCCGTTCATCATGCTGTTCTTGTCGAGCTTCTGGTTGGTCATCGTGTTCTCGCACGCGATGACCATGACACCGGCGCCCATGGCCTCGGCGACGCGGTTGGCCGCGACCGAGTCGGCCTTCAGCATGTTGATGCCCGGGCCGTAGGCGACGATCTCGATCACGACGTTCTGCGCGCCGAGGTCGGTCTGGACGTTCTTCGCGTTGTTGAGCGCGAGATTCCATTTCGCGGGGTCGTTGTCGCTGACCTGCATCACGAGCTTGTTCGCAGGAAGCGTCTGGGCGCCGGCCAGGGGCACGGCGAGGGCGGCGGCGGCGAGCGTCGCGGCGGTGACGAATCGGCGGCGGTCCATGGCGTAGCTTTCGAAAAAAGGGGCGCGGGTCGCCGATTATGCACCGCGGGGCGGGCCGCGCCCGGCGTCGATGCAGTAACATCGCCGCCGTGACGCACGAGCACCCGCACGTTCCGGTCCGCGCGGTGCTGCTGATCTGCGCGGCGACGCTGTGTTTCGCTTCTCTCGATACGGCCGTCAAGTACCTGTCCGCGCTCTATCCGGTGCCGCTGCTCGTGTGGGCGCGCTGGACCATCCAGGCGCTCGCGATCGCCGCGTGGCTCGCGCCGCGCGAGGGCCTGACGTTCGTCCGCACGCGCCACCCGTTCCGCCACCTCGTGCGCGGCGCCGTGCTGATCGGATCGTCGCTGTGCTTCGTCTACGCACTGCGCGACCTGCCGCTCGCCAACGTCACGGCGCTCAACTACTCGACGCCGATGATGGTCGTCGTGCTCGCGGTGATCATGCTGGGCGAGCGCCTGACGCCGATGCGCATCGCGTTCGTCGTCGCCGGCATGGTCGGCATGCTGCTGATCGTCCGGCCCGGCAGCGACGTGTTCCGCGGCGCGTCGCTGCTCGCGCTCGCGTCGGCGGCGTTCTATGCGCTGTACCAGATCATGACGCGCCGGATGTCCGACGAGGACGCCGGCGTGCTGCTGTTCTACCCGGCGCTGGTCGGATGCGCCGTGATGACCGCGGTGCTGGTGCTGACGCCGGGCATGCTGGTCGCGATGCCGTGGGAGCACGTCGCGATGCTCGTCGTCGGCGGCATGGTCGGCACGTTCGGCCACCTGTTGTTCATCTTCGCGTTCCAGCGGGCGCCGGCCTCGGCCCTGACGCCGTTCACGTACGTGCACCTGGTCTGGGCGACGCTGATCGGCTGGAGCGTGTTCGGAACCTTCCCCGACGCGGGCACGATCGCCGGCATGGCGATCATCGCGGGCAGCGGCCTCGTCATCACGCTGCACGAGCGGCGGCGCGCGACGCTGCCCGCGGACAAGGCCGGCCCCGTGACCGTCGATTGACGTAGAATGTGATCCCCCCGGAGCTCGCTGCGCGAGCCTCCCCCCGAGGGGGCGAGCGCCTTGGGGCGGCCCGGCGGCGCTCATCCCCCGCGAACAACTTTTCCCCACGTCGAAAAAGCGAGAACCATGAGCGCGAAACAACGCATCGGCATCGTCGGCGCCGGCCTGATGGGCCACGGCATCGCGAAGAACCTGGTCGAGAAGGGCTTTCCGCTGGTCGTTCGCGGCCACCGCAACCGCACGCCGATCGACGACCTGGTCAAGCGCGGCGCGAAGGAGGTCAAGACCAACGCGGACCTCGCGCGCAATGCCGACATCGTCATCCTGTGCGTCACCGGGGCGCCGCAGGTCGAGGAGGTGATCTTCGGCACCGACGGCGTGGCGAGCGCGCTGCGGCCCGGCCTCATCGTCGTCGATACGTCGACGTCCGAGCCCGCGACGACGGCGAAGATGCGCGAGGCGCTCGCGAAGCACGACGTGCGCTTCGTCGACGCGCCGCTCGCGCGTACGCCGGTCGAGGCCGAGCAGGGCCGGCTCAACACGATGATCGGCGCCGACGATGCGACGTTCGCCGAATTGAAGCCGGTGTTCGCGGCGTACTGCGAGAACATCATCCACGCCGGCCCCGCCGGGCACGGGATCATCCTGAAGCTCATCAACAACTTCATCGCGCAGGCGATCTGCACGGCGACGGCCGAGGGTGTTGCCGCCGCGGCGAAGTCGGGGCTGTCGATCAAGAAGCTGCACGAGGTGATCTCGGCGGGCGCGGTCAACTCGGGCCTGTTCCAGATGCTCGTCGGCAAGATGCTCGAGAACGGCGACCTGACGGGGCTGAAGTTCACGCTGTCGAACGCCGCGAAGGACCTGCGCTACTACACGCACTTCACCGAGTCGATGATGCTGCCCTCGACGATCGGCGAGGCGGTGCACCAGAGCCTCGTCACGGCGAATGCGCTGGGATTCGGCGACAAGTACGTGGCGTCGCTGATCGAGGCGCAGGAGAAGCTCGGCAACGTCTCGATCGTGCATCAGAAACGCTAGGGCCTGTGAGCGCTACCGGGACGCTCGCGTGACTCAGCAAACGGCCGCCATCGAGGCGCACACCGCAAGCCGTAGTCCTACTACGGCGAGGATGTGCAACGACGATGGCGGCCGTTTCATGAGATCACCCGGAGGGCCCATGCCGCGCTGGCCGCAGGGCGTTGTTGCTCAATCGTTATGTGCTGGAAGCACATGGCCTCATTCGCGCCTAGCCCTGCGGCCAGCGCGGCATGGGCGCGAGTGCCCCGGTAGCGCTCACAGGCCCTAGCGCGGGAGATGGCGCCCGGCGACTACCTCGAGTTCGCCTATCGCACCGTCGTCGCCGCGGGCGCGGCCACGCTGCCGCACTTCCGCGTTCCGATCGCGATCGACGACAAGGGAGGAGGCGACTACGACCCGGTCACGGCGGCCGACCGCGATGCCGAGGCGCTGATCCGCGCGGCGATCGCGAAGGCGTTTCCCGACCACGGCATCCGCGGCGAGGAGCACGGCTTCGAGCGCGGCCGCTCGCGCTACACGTGGGTCATCGATCCGGTGGACGGGACGCGCAGCTTCATCACCGGGCAGCTGCACTGGGGCATGCTCGTCGCGCTGCACGACGGCGAGCGCGTCGTGTGCGGCGTCATGCACCAGCCGTACGTCGGCGAGACGTTCCTCGCGGCCGCCGGCGGCGCCGCGCGATTCCGCCACGCGGGCGGCGAGCGCACGCTCGCGACGCGTCGCTGCGGCGCGATCGGCGGTGCGATCCTCGCGACGACGACGCCCGACATGTTCGACAACGCGCGCACGCAGGCCGGCTTCGAGCGCGTGCGCGCCCGCGCGCGGCTCACGCGCTACGGCGGCGACTGCTACGCGTACTGCCTGCTCGCGATGGGGCTGATCGACGTCGTCGTCGAATCGAGCCTGCAGGCGTGGGACATCCAGGCGCTCGTGCCGATCGTCGAGGGCGCGGGCGGCACCGTCACCGCGTGGGACGGCGGCTCGCCGGACGAAGGCGGCGACATCGTCGCGTGCGGCGACCCGTCGCTCGCGCCCACGGTCCGGGCGCTGCTCGCCGACGCGTGAAGTTCCTCGTCCTCGGCGGCACGCGTTTCCTCGGACGGCACCTGGTCGAGGCGGCCATCGAGCGCGGCCACACCGTGACGACGTTCACGCGCGGCCAGTCGGCGACGCACGAGCATCCTGCGGTGCTCCCGCTCGGCGGCGACCGCGATCCCGACAAGGGCGCGGGGCTCGCGGCGCTCGCGTCGGGAACCTGGGACGCGGCGTTCGACACGAGCGGCTACGTCCCGCGCATCGTCGGCGCGTCGTGCGATCTCCTCGCGTCGCGCGTGCGCCGCTACCTGTTCGTGTCGTCGCTGTCGGTCTACGCGGACACGAGCGCGCCCGGCGTCACCGAGGACGCGCCGCGGCTCGCGCTCGACGATCCGGCGACCGAGGACGTGGCGGCGCATTACGGCGCGCTCAAGGCCGCGTGCGAGGACCGCGTGGACGCGACCTTCGGCGCGCGCGCGACCGTCGTGCGGCCCGGGCTCATCGTCGGCCCCTACGATCCGACCGACCGCTTCAGCTACTGGGTCGCGCGCTTCACGCAGCCGGCCTCGCTCGGCGAGCGGGACGACGAGGCGGCCGTGCCGGCGCCGTCCGAGCGGCCGATCCAGCTGATCGACGCGCGCGACCTCGCGCAGTGGATGGTCATGCTCGCCGAGCGCGACGTCGCCGGCACCTACAACGCGATCAGCCCGCCGCGGCGCTTCACGATGGGCGAGCTGGTCGACACGCTCGTCAACCACGGCGCGCGCGACGGCCCGTCGCCGACGCCCGTGTGGATCGACCTCGAGGTGTTGCGCAACGCCGGCATCGAGCCGTGGACCGAGCTGCCGCTGTGGCTGCCGCAGGACGAGGCGCAGTTCGAAGGCTTCTACCTCGCCGACGACGCGCGCGCGAGCGAGACCGGCCTCACCGCGCGCGCGCTCGCCGCCACCGTCGCGGACACGGCGGCATGGCTCGGCGGCCGCTGGCGCCCGGACGCGTGGCAGAAGACGCTCACGGTCGAGCGCGAGCGGCGGCTCTGCGCGCTACAAGCTGACCGTTAGCTGCGCGGCGACCGAAGGGCCGCCCCGAGGTCGCCGGCCCCCCGGGGGGAGGCGCGCGCAGCGCGCTTCGGGGGGATCACACGGCAGGGCGCCCGGCGTCGCGGTACATGAACGCGACGATGACGCCCAGCACCAGCATCAGCGCGCCGTCGAACACGATCTGCTTGATCACGAGCGCCTGCGGCGTCGGCTGCACGGCGAAATAGATGAGGTACGTCGGCACGATCCCCAGCAGCGCGATCGCGACGCCGTAGCGGAGCCCCTGCGGGAACCAGTCGCGCGACTCGACGCCCTTCGCGTAGATCCACACGAACGCGCCGGACATCAGCACGTGCGCGAGGATCATCCAAGGGAAGTATTGCTGCGAGTCCGCCTCGGTGCGGAACAGCTGCCCTTGCAGCGCCTTGTAGTCGCCCCCCAGCAGCATGCCGTGCACGACGAAGCTGCCGGCGAACCAGGCGACGAACAGCACGGCCCAGGCGATGAAGAATCTCTTGTTCATGGCTCCTCCCTCGGTGGAACTGCGGTGGTGCGCTCGGCCGCGCGCGTCATCCGCGCTCGGCCTCGCGCTTGAGCGCCTCGTTCATCGCGACGAAGCCGGCGCGCGTGCGGCCGTCGATCGCCGGGCGGTAGCGCGGAACCAGGATGCCGTTGAACATCTCGCCGTGCTCGATGACGACGTGGCCGTCCGCGCGGCGCAGCCGGATCCAGTGCTCGCCGTCGAACAGGCCGGGGATCAGGAGCTTGCCTTTCCAGCGCAGCTCGCGACCGGGGTCGACCGCGAGCAGCACCGGATGGAACTTCATCGCGCGGCCGCCGGGCGGCTCGACCGAGACGTCGAGGGTTTTGCCGACCTCGAGCTCGCCGGCGATCGAGCGCACGAACGGGTTCCAGCGCGGGTAGCCCGCGAAGTCGGTCAGGATCGACCAGACGCGCTCGGGCGTCGCGTCGATGTCGATCGACGTGTCGAGCCGGTGGGTGCGGGACGCGGCCGTGAACATCGGGGCCTGCCTAGCTACGATACTTCGCTTGGTAGAGCTGCACGCGGAAATCGCCGGGCACGCGCATGTAGGTCACGTAGCCGTAGCCGTGGTCCTCGACGTCGTGCGTGAACTCGACGCCGCGCGTGCGCAGCTCCTGGACGGTCGCGTGGATGTCGTCGCAGTAGAACGAGATGTCGCAGGTGCCGGAAGGCGGGCCGCCCGCGTCGGTCGGGTGCACGCCCATGTCGGCCTCGGGCACGTCGAAGATCAGCCAGCCGCCGCCGACGTCGGTGCCGGCAAAGCCGAGCTTGTCGCGCAGGAACGCGCGGAGCGCCTCCGCTTCCGACGAGTAGAACATCGCGTGGACGCCGCGAATCATCGCGCGAGCGCGCTGCGCCACTCGTGCACCGGCGGCACGCCGCCGAGCGCGACGACGACGACGTAGAGAACGGAAACGATCGCGACGCCTGCGGCGAGGGCGCGCAGCCACGCGGCGCTCGCGTTCGCCTGCTCGCCCCGCCCGTGCGCGAACGCCCACGCGGGCGCCGGCGACAGGAAGAACGCGGCGAGCGCGAGCGGCCAAGCGCCGCGCAGCGCGAACAGGAGCGCGAGAGCGGTGGCGAAGATCGCCCAGATGCGGAGCACGGGTCCCATGGCGGCCTCCTTGGGCCGGAATCATACCCCTGCCCCGCGCACGGCGCGCGGTTCCCCCGGGGGCTTGACACCTCTATTAATTGGATATATCATCCATCCAATTAAACACGCAGGACCGACATGTCCAAGCGCTCGTACTCGATGGAAACGCGCGCCGCGCACGAGGCGGAAACGCGCGAGCGGATCGTGCGCGCCGCGGTGCGGCTGCACGCCGACAAGGGCGCGCTCCATACGCCGTTCGCCGCGATCGCGAAGCGCGCGCAGGTCTCCCCGCAGACCGTCTACAACCACTTCCCGGACCTGGGCGCGCTGCTCGGCGCATGCACCGGTCATGTCGAGGCGCGCGCGCCTTCCGTCGACGAAACGGCGTTCCGCGGCGGACGCACCGCCGAGGAGCGGTTGCGTCGTTTCGCGCGCGCCGTCTATGCGCGCGTCGAGTTCTTCGCCCCGTGGCTGCGCCTCGGCTACCACGAGGCCGCCTTCAGCTCCGAGCTCGCGGCGATCTTCGCGGCGGGCGACGACGACGTGCGCCGGCTGGCAGTCGCGGCGCTGGCCCCCGACCGCGAGCCCGCGGCCGGCTTCGTCGACGCCGCGTTCGTGCTGCTCGATTACCCCGCGTGGAAGACGCTGACGCGCGAGCGCTCGACGGCGGAGGCCGCGCGCCTCGCCGGCGACGGCCTCGCCGACCTCGTCCCGCGCCTCACCCGACCGACCCGACTCCGAAAGGACCCGGCATGACCCCCACGACCGAAACCTCCGTCGACGAGATCGCCGACGGGATCTACCGCATCAGCACGCCCGTGCCCGCCAGCGTCGTTCCCGGCGGCTTCACGTTCAACCAGTACCTGATCCGCGACGAGGCGCCGCTTCTGTTCCACACCGGGCCGCGCATGCTCTTCGACGCGGTGCGCGGCGGCATCGCGCGCGTGCTGCCGGTAAAGACGCTGCGCTACATCTCGTTCTCGCACGTCGAGGCCGACGAGTGCGGGACGCTCAACCCGTTCCTCGCGCTAGCGCCTCGCGCACAGCCGCTGTGCGGGCAGGTCGCTGCGATGGTGTCGATCGCCGATCTCGCCGACCGCGCGCCGCACGCGCTCGCCGATGGCGAGACGCTGTCGCTCGGGCGCCATGTCGTGCGCTGGCACGACGCGCCGCACGTGCCGCACGGCTGGGAATGCGGCTTCCTGTCGGAGACCACGACGCGCACGTTCTTCTGCGGCGATCTCTTCACGCAGTTCGGCGAGCGCCATCCGGCGCTGACCGAAGGCGACATCCTCGAGCCGAGCGAGGTCGGGCGGCGCGGGATGGATTACTACTCGCACGCGCCGGACACCGCGTCGCGCCTCGCGCGCTTCGCCGACATGGCGCCGACGACGCTCGCTCTCATGCACGGCCCCGCGTTCCGCGGCGACGGCGCGGCGATGCTGCGGGGCCTCGCCGCGCGGCTCGGCTAGATCTCGCGGCGCAACGCGCGGTCGACCGACAGGAATCCGCCGCCGTTCGCGACGAAGTAGAACGTGATCGCCGCCCACAGGATCGACTTCTCGGCGCCCGCGTAGCCCTGGCCCTGCAGGAGCCAGTGGAACCAGACGGTCACGAGCAGCACGATCGTCGCGCCGAACGCGGCGGGGCGCGTCAGGAAGCCGATCGCAAGCAGGATGCCGCCGAAGAACTCGGTGCCCGCAAGGGCCGGCGACCAGATCGTGCCCGGCACGAAGCCGAGCTGCTCGACCATCTCGACGTTCTTGAACGGCTCCTGGATCTTGGGCCAGCCGTGCAAAACGAGTGTGCCGCCGGCGATCACGCGCATCAGGCAGACGGACAGCGGCGCGAGGGTGTCGTAAACCCGGCCGAACAACGGGAACAGGAGTCGTGGGCGCGCGGTGGGCCCGATCGGGGCAAGCGTTGCCATGGGCGTTCCTTGAAGGCGATGCGGGGGACGAACGTGTAAGACACAGGTCGGGAGGGGTTCGTTCCTCGTGCAGTTGTTCGGACGGGAGCTACCTCTCGTATGCCGCCAGCGTCTCCCGCAGCGCCCGCGCGATCGCGTTCCGCGTCGCGTCGGGCGCGATCACCTCGACTTCCGCGCCGAGTCGCATCAGGTCGTGCACGGATTGGTCGGAGGTCTCGATCGGGATCGTGCATCGCACCCAGCCGCGCTTGTCCGGCTTGCCCGCGGTCTTCGCGACCGCCTGCTCGACGTAGGAGCCGAGCAATCCCGCGAGCTTGCGTCCGCGCGGCGACAGGCGGATCGTCGCGCTGCCGCCGTAGGTCGCGAGCTCGTACTCGCGCGACGAGCGCGTCCAGTAGGCGGCGAGGTCGAATGCCGATGGTCGCGCGTATTCCTCGTCGAGCGGCTCGACGTCGACCATGCGTCCGACGCGGTACGTTCGATACGCGCTGCCCTTCTGCGCGACCAGGTACCAGATGCCCGCCTTGAGCACGAGCCCGAGCGGGCCGACCCTGCGCTGGT
>DATBSV010000171.1:0-5846 GCA_036559685.1 Casimicrobiaceae bacterium | reverse complement strand
GTCGGTGATCCCGATCATCAACGAGAACGACACGGTGACGACCGACGAGATCCGCGTCGGCGACAACGACACGCTCGGCGCGCTCGTCACCAACCTGATCGAGGCCGACGTGCTGATCCTGCTCACCGACCAGCACGGGCTGTACACGGCGGACCCGCGGCGCGACGCGAACGCGACGCTCGTCACGACCGCGCGCGCGGACGATCCGTCGCTCGAGTCGATGGCAGGCGGCGCGGCCTCGCTCGGTCGCGGCGGCATGCTCACCAAGGTGCTCGCGGCGAAGCGCGCGGCGCGTTCCGGCGCGTCGACGGTCATCGCGAGCGGCCGCGAGCCGCAGGTGCTGACGCGGCTCGCGTCGGGCGAGCGCATCGGAACGGAGCTTGTCGCCGAGGCGCAGACGCTCGGCGCGCGCAAGCAGTGGCTCGCCGATCATGTGCAGCTCGCCGGCAAGGTGCGGCTCGACGACGGCGCGGTGCGCGCGCTCGCTCGCGAGGGCAAGAGCCTGCTGCCGATCGGCGTCGTCGCGGTCGAGGGAACCTTCGAGCGGGGCGAGATCGTCGGCTGCTTCGCGCCCGACGGACGCGAGGTCGCACGCGGGCTCGTCAACTACGCATCGTCGGACGCCGCGCGGATCGTGCGCCAGCCGTCGTCGCAGATCGAGGCGATCCTCGGCTGGGTGGACGAGCCGGAGCTCATCCACCGGGATAATTTGGTGTTGCTCCGCTAGATCGCGACGCCGGACGCGTCGAACACGCCCTCGAACAGGATCGAGCTCAGGTAACGCTCGCCCGAGTCCGGCAGGATCGCGACGATCGTCTTGCCAGAGTTCTCCGAGCGCTTGGCGAGCCGCACCGCGACCGCGGCGGCCGCGCCGCACGAGATGCCCGACACGATGCCTTCTTCGCGCGTGAGGCGCCGCGCGAACTCGATCGCTTCCTCGTTGGTCACCTGCTCGATCGCGTCGACGAGCGCCAGGTCCAGCACCTTCGGCACGAATCCCGCGCCGATGCCCTGGATCTTGTGCGGCGACGGCCTCAGCGGTTCCCCCGCGCGCGTCTGCGTCAGGACCGGGCTCGCGACCGGCTCGACCGCGACCGTGTGCAACGCCTTCTGACGCGTGTGCTTGAAGTAGCGGGCGACGCCGGTGATCGTGCCGCCGGTGCCGATGCCCGACACCAGGATGTCGACGTTGCCGCGCGTGTCTTCCCAGATCTCCGGGCCCGTGGTTTTCTCGTGGATCGCCGGGTTCGCCGGGTTCGCGAACTGGTTGAGCAGCACGTACTTGTCGGGCGCCGAAGCGCGGATCTCCTCGGCCTTCGCGATCGCGCCGGGCATGCCCTTCGCGCCCTCGGTCAGCACCAGCTTGGCGCCGTACGCGACGAGCAGCTTGCGGCGCTCGATCGACATCGTCTCGGGCATCGTGAGCGTCAGCGGAATGCCGCGCGCGGACGCCACGAACGCGAGCGCGATGCCGGTGTTGCCGCTGGTCGGCTCGATGAGCTCCTTGCCCGGGCCGAGCAGCCCTTTCTCCTCGGCATCCCAGATCATCGCCGCGCCGATCCGGTCCTTGACCGAGTACGCGGGGTTGCGGCCCTCGATCTTCGCGAGCACGGTCGCATGCGCGCCGTCGACGATACGGTTGAGCTTGATCAGCGGCGTGCGGCCGATCGAGAGGGAGTTGTCGGCGTGGACGGCAGGCGGTGTCTTCATCGCGCCAGCGTAGCGCAGCGCGGGCCCGGCGTGAAGGAACCATCGGTTCCAACGTTATGGCTTACACTTCGCCGCCAAGCACGCAGCAGGGAGAGCGACATGGCGCTGCTCGAGCGCATCAAGGGAGTCCTGTTCGACCCGAAGGCCGAATGGGTCAAGATCGCCGCCGAGCCCGCGACGGTCCAGTCGATCTACACGCGCTACGTCATGCTCCTGGCCGCGATCGGACCCGTCGCGCTGTTCGCCCGGTACTCGGAGCTCGGGGCACCGTGGGCGCTCCGGCTCGCGGTGGCGACCTACGTGATCACGCTGGTGATGGTCTTCGTGCTCGCGATGGCCGTCGACGTGCTCGCGCCGTCGTTCGGCGGGCAGAAGGACTTCGTCGCGTCGCTCAAGCTCGTCGCCTACAGCTCGACGATCGTCTACGTCGCCGGCATCGTGCACCTGATCGGCTGGTTCGCGCAGGTGCTGGTCTGGATCGCAGGCGTGTATGCGCTGTACACGTTCTTCCTGGGCGCGCCGATCCTCAAGCGCTGCAGCGCCGACAAGGCTGTACCGTTCACGCTCGCAATCGCGCTCGGCGTGATCGCGCTGTACTTCGTCGCCTCGTTCGCGACCGGAGCCCGGAAGTTCTAGGTCAGTCCGCGTCGCCGTTGGCGGCGGTCGGCTCCTCGTACGCCTGCGGCATCGTCTGGGTCTGCACGCCGAACAGCCGCTCGCGCCGCGTCTGCGGCCGCGCGTGCAGGAAGCGCTCGAGCTCGACCAGCGCGCGCCGGTAGACCTCGCGCTTGAACTCGATCACGTTGTCGAGCGGAATCCAGTAGTCGTTCCACCGCCACGCGTCGAACTCCGGGTGGTCGGTGGCGCGGAGCGACACGTCGTTGTCGCGTCCCGTCAGGCGCAGCAAATACCAGATCTGCTTCTGGCCGCGGTAGCTTCCGCGCCATTCGCGCTTGATCCAGTGCTGCGGCACGTCGTAACGCATCCAGTCGCGCGTACGACCCAGGACCTTGACATGATGGGGCTGGAGGCCGACTTCCTCGCGGAGCTCCCGGTACATCGCCGCCTCGGGCGTCTCACCGGTGTTGATGCCCCCTTGCGGGAACTGCCACGAGTGCTCTCGAATCCTCTTGCCCCAGAAGACCAGGTTCCTGTGGTTGGCGACGACGATGGCGACGTTCGGGCGATAGCCGTCACGATCCAGCATCGTGTGATGCCTCGAATCAAAGGGTTGGCGCCATTCTTGCACGAAGGCGCCGCCAAAGGAAGCCGGCGGCCGGCGACCGGCCGACGCGCGGCCGTCAAGGACGCGGCGAGACGCGCTCGACCGGCACGACGTCGAGGGTGTCCTTGCGACCGCGGCGCAGCACCTCGACCGCGAGCGTGCGGCCGATCGCGCTCGCATCGAGCGCGCGCTGCAGATCGTCGACGGACGCGACCGGCGTGCCGTCGATCGTGACGATCAGGTCGCCGCGCTCCAGGCCCGCGTTGATCGCAGGCGCGCCGCGCTCGAGCGAGTCGACGCGAACCGCGAAGTCGGCCGCGAGCCCGAAGTGCAATGCGACGCGACGCGCAACCGGCGCGGTCTGGCCGCCGAGTCCCAGCCAGGCGCGACGCACGCGCCCGTCGCGGATCAGCGCGACGACGACCTGCTCGGCGAGCGTGGCCGCGATCGCGAAGCACAGTCCCTGCGCCGGCATCACGACCATCGTGTTGACGCCGATCACGCGACCGCGCGAATCGACGAGCGGCCCGCCCGAGTTGCCCGGGTTGAGCGGCGCGTCGGTCTGGATGACGTTGTCGAGCAGGCGTCCGGTCGACGCGCGCATCGAGCGCCCGAGCGCGCTCACGATGCCGGCCGTCACCGTGTGCTGGAAGCCGTAGGGGCTGCCGATCGCGATCGCGATTTGCCCGACGCGCAGGCTCGGCCGGGACGACTCGCCGAACCGGCACCACGCGAGGTCGTCGGCGCCGACCTTGATCACGGCGAGGTCCGAATCGGGATCGTCGCCGACGATGGCGCCCGCGGCGCGGCGCCCGTCGGGAAGCGTGACCTCGATCGATGCGGCGCCGCCGGCGACGTGGCTGTTGGTGACGAGGTAGCCGTCGGGCGCGATCAGGAAGCCCGAGCCCGACCCTTCGCCGCGACCCTTCGCGCGCCGGACCCGCACGTGCGCCACCGCGGGGGCGACGCGCTCGACGACGCGCGCGACCGTCTCCGAGTACGCGTCGAGGAGCTCGGCGTCGTGCGAAGGCGGGGCCGGGACGCCGTCGAGAGGCATGGGCGCCACATTCCGCCCGCGCCGCGCGTTTTCAACCCCCCGGCCGGATCGCGAAGACCTGGAGCGCCCGCGGCTCGCCGGTCGCGGCCTCGATCGTCCAGGTCGACTCGCCCGCGGGCAGCGCGACGGTCCGCGAATCGGCACGCTCGACCGGGGACTGCGCGACGCCATCGCGCGCGACGCGCACGAGGTCGAGCGGACACGTCACCGGCAGCGCGTTCGAGATCACCAGCATGCCCGGCCCGCGTGTCGTGACGTGCACGGTCACCGGCTGCGGCGCGCCGCACGCGCGTCGCCACGGATAATCGGCGCCCTGCGCGGGGGGCAACGGTTGCGCCGGCGCGAAAGCCGCCGCGGCGCGTCCAATCGCGAACCCGCCGATGCGCTCCGCGCGCACACCCGACGGGACCGCGCTGGCGTGGACGAGGTACATCGGTGTACCCGGCCCATCGGCGCCTCCGAGCACGACGCGCGTCTTGTCCCCGCAGGCGAGGCGCGCCGGCAGGTTGTGCAGCATATCGACGACGCCGGCGAGCTCGCCGAACGCGCGCACCTCGCTCGCATCGCACAAATGGCGGCCGATGCGGTCGAAGTCGAACGGCGTGAGCGTGACGAGCGGCGTGTAGCCGCGCGGGACGCCGCGCGACAGGTCGGTCGCCGCCGAGAGCGCCGCCGGCACGCGCACCTCGCCGTCGACCGCGCGGGCCGTCCAGGCGACCGACACCGCGACGGACAGGCCGAGCGCGACGGCGATCGGGATCAGGCGCCAGCGCAACGCCGCCAGCGCGAGCGCGATCGCGGCGGCGAACGCGACCCACGCGGCGTAGAGCATGTAGAAGCGCGTCGTGTCGCGAACCGCCACCGCGACCGCGACGGTGACGGCGAACGCGGCGACGGCCACCAGCACGGCACGACGCCGGTCGCCCGCGACCGCGAGGCCCGCGAGCGCGAAGCCGTACACGATCGCGAGGGCGATCCGGAAGCCCACCGGGGCGGCCGGTCGTCCCGAGAGCACCATGCCGGCGATCGCATCGGGCACGCGCCAGGCGACGCCCGCCATCGCGTCGAGCCAGCGCGCGGGCGTCAGGCGCGCGACGTCCGATCCGACGCCCGACGCGAACCGCGCGAGCTCGCCTGCATTCGCCTGTGCGTCGAGCGCGAGCGGCGCGAACGGCAGCAGGAAGGCGACGACGCCCGCTGCGAGCGCGGGCCAGGGCCGCCCCCGCAACGCGCGTAGCGCCGCGGCGGCGGGCAACGCGAGCACCGGGAGCGTGGTCGGGTGCGCGTGCAGCGCGAGACTCGCGAGCAGCATCGACGCGACCCACCAGCGCGGCGACGCTTTCGCCCACGCATGCCACGACGCGAGCGCGACGGCGAGGACCGCCGTCGGGACGAGCGATGGATGGGCGATCCAGAGCCCTTCGAGTGTCGTCAACCCCGGCAGCGCGAGCACGATCGCGAACGCGAGTCCGACAGCGCGCCCGCCGAACGCCGTGCCGACGCGGTACGCGAGTGGAAACTGGAGCGCCGAGAGGATGCCGACGAATGCTGCAGTCGCGCCGATCGAACGAGCGATCGCCAACGGCAGCGCGACCAGCCAGTACCACACCGGACCGAGATGGAGCGTCCAGGCGAGCACCGGCCCGCGCATCGGCCATCCTTCGCCGTCGACGATGCGCATCGCCTGGTCGAGGTCGCGCGCGAAGTCGCCCTCGACGAACGTGAGTCCGAACGGCGCAGCGTGCAGGACCGCGAGCAGCGCGACGGCCGCCCACGCGAACGGCGCGCCGACGCCATCGCGGTCGCCGGACGGAGCGGGTGGCGCGCGCATCGGCGCATCTTCCCAAAAAACTT
>DATBSV010000170.1:0-6237 GCA_036559685.1 Casimicrobiaceae bacterium | reverse complement strand
AGCACGATCTGCGTCGAACGGGTGTACTCCCACGCACGCGGCGGCTCGGGGTTCCACCAGATCACGCGGCGAAAATGGTCGGCGATCCGCTTGATCCAGACCACCCCCGGCTCCTCGTTCGCATACTCGACCGAGCCGCCCGCCTGCACGAGCTCGTACGGACTCATCGCCGCGTCGCCGACGAAGATCGCCTTCCAGTCCGGCCCGTACTTGTGCAGGATGTCCCAGGTCGCGACGCGCTCGTTTCTCCTTCGCGCGTTGTCGCGCCAGACGTGATCGTAGACGCAGTTGTGGAAGTAGAACGATTCGAGATGGCGGAACTCTGTCTTCGTCGCCGAGAAGAGCTCCTCGCAGACGCGAACATGCGGGTCCATCGAGCCGCCCACGTCGAGGAACAGCAGCACTTTCACGCGGTTGCGGCGCTCGGGCTGCATCCGGATGTCGAGCCAACCGGCGTTGCGCGCGGTGCCGTCGATCGTCCCGTCCATGTCCAGCTCGTCGGGCACGCCTTCGCGCGCCCAGCGCCGCAACCTGCGCAGCGCGAGCTTCAGGTTGCGCGTGTTGAGCTCGACGTCGCCGTCGAGGTTGGCGAAGTCGCGCTCGTCCCACACGCGCACGGCGCTGCGGTTGCCGCCTTCCTGCTGGCCGACGCGGATGCCCTCGGGATTGAAGCCGTACGCGCCGAACGGGCTCGTGCCGCCGGTTCCGATCCACTTGTTTCCGCCGGCGTGGCGCGCACGCTGCTCGGCGAGCCGCTGGCGGAACGTCTCCAGCAGCTTGTCGAGGCCGCCGAGCGCCTCGATCTTGCGCTTGTCCTCGTCCGAAAGCGTGCGCAGGAACTCGCGCTCGAGCCACTCGGCCGGGATTTCGCCCTTGACCTCGAAGATCGCGCCGATGCCCTTGAAGTAAGTTCCGAACGCGAGGTCGAAGCGGTCGAAGTACTGCTCGTCCTTGACCAGTGCCGCGCGCGACAGCATGTAGAAGTCGTCGATCGACAGCGACACGACGCCCTTCTCGAGCGCCTCGAGCAGCGTCAGGAACTCGCGCGTGCTGACCGGCAGCTTGAACGACTTGAGGTGCAGGAAGAACTCGACCAGCACCGCGGCACCCGTCAGTCCCGCGGGCGCTCGAGCTGGTAGCCCAGGTGCCGCTTCACCGCGGGCCACTCGCTGTCGAGGATGCTGAACACGACGGTGTCGCGCTTGACGCCGTCGCGGTCGACCTGGTGGTTGCGCAGGACGCCATCCTGCTTCGCACCGAGCCGCGCGATCGCTTCCCGGCTCGCATGATTGAACCAGTGCGTGCGGAACTCGACCGCGATGCAGTCGAGCTTGTCGAACGCGTGGGACAGGAGCATCAGCTTGCACTCGGTGTTGAGCGGCGTGCGCTGCACGCGCCTGGCGTACCAGGTGTGGCCGATCTCGACGCGCCGGTTCGCGGCGTCGACGTTGAAGAAGCGCGTGCAGCCGACGACCGTGCCGCCGGCGTCGCGCACGACGAAGGGCATCGCATCGAGCCGTTCGCGCATGTCGAGCGCCGTCGCGACGTACTCGGGCATCTTCGCCGGCGACGCGACGCCGGTGTACCACAGCGTCCAGAGCTCGCCGTCGCCCGCCGCCTTCGCCAGCGCGTCGATGTGCGACGCCGAAAGCGGCTCGAGCGTCGCGTGCCGGCCCTTGAGCACGACCGGCTCGATGAACCGCGCCATCAGCGACCCGCCCGGGCCATGAACGCCACCTTCTCGAACAGGTGGACGTCCTGCTCGTTCTTGAGGAGCGCGCCGTGCAGCGGCGGGATGAACGCCTTGCGGTCGGCGCTGTGCAGCGCCTCGATGGGAATGTCCTCGGCGAGCAGGAGCTTGAGCCAGTCGAGGAGCTCGGAGGTCGACGGCTTCTTCTTGAGCCCCGGCACTTCGCGCAGGTTGAAGAACACCTCGAGCGCTTCGGCGAGCAGCGCTTTCTTGAGCCCCGGGTAGTGGACGTCGACGATGCGCGTCATCGTCGCCTTGTCCGGGAAGCGGATGTAGTGGAAGAAGCAGCGGCGCAGGAATGCGTCGGGCAGCTCTTTCTCGTTGTTCGACGTGATGACGACGAGCGGGCGGCGCTTCGCGACGATCGTCCGGTGGAGCTCGTAGACGTAGAACTCCATCCGGTCGAGCTCGCGCAGCAGGTCGTTCGGGAACTCGATGTCGGCCTTGTCGATCTCGTCGATCAGCACCACCGCGGGCGACTCGGTCTCGAACGCTTCCCAGAGCACGCCTTTCTTCACGTAGTTCGCGATATCGGCGACTTTGGGATCGCCGAGCTGCGAGTCGCGCAGGCGCGACACCGCGTCGTATTCGTACAACCCCTGCTGGGCCTTGGTCGTCGACTTGACGTGCCATTGGTAGAGCGGCCGGCCGAGGCTCCGTGCGACTTCCTCGGCGAGCAGCGTCTTGCCGGTGCCGGGCTCGCCCTTGACCAGGAGCGGCCGCTCGAGCGCGAGCGCCGCGTTGACCGCGAGCTTCAGGTCGTCGGTGGCGACGTAGGTGTCGGTGCCTTCGAAGCGCATTTCCGGGTCCGCTGACGGATGTGCGATATCTTACCGTCCGCGCTGGCCGTTCACCGGCAGGCGCGGACGGGGGGAGGGGATCCGGTGATCGACCGACGATCGTTCGTCTGCGCAACGGCGCTCGCGCTCGCCGGCGTGTCGTCGCCCGGCCGCGGACAACGCACAGGCAAGCTCCCGCGCCTTGGCCTCCTGACTGCCGGTCCCAACCCCCTGGACGCGCCGTTCGTCGAGGGTCTGCGCGACCTGGGCTATTTCGACGGCAAGACGATCGTCATCGAGCGGCGCTCGGCGGACGGCGACCAGTCGCGCCTGCCTGCAGTTGCCGCCGAGCTGGTCCGCGGCCGGCCCGACGTCATCGCCACGCTGGTCACCGCAGCGTCGATCGCGGCCAGTCGCGCGACGACCACCATTCCTATCGTGATGGTCGCCGTCGGCGATCCGGTCGCCGCCGGGATCGTGGGCAACCTGGCACGGCCGGGCGGCAACGTCACCGGGACCTCCTCGCTGTCCACGGCCGCGATCGGCAAGCAGATCGACATCATCCGCGAGATCCTGCCCAAGGCCAAGCGCATTGCGATGCTCTGGAATCCGGGCAACGCGGTGTTCCAGCAGCAGTTGCTGGGCGAGGCGCTCACCGCCGCCGCGCGAGCGCAAATGTTCGCGCGGATCTTCGAGGCACGCGAGCGGGACGATTTCGACCGGGCGTTCGCAGGCATCAGCGCCGAGCGCCCGGATGCCGTGCTGGTGTTCATCGACCCGCTGTTTACCGCCAACGCGACGCGCATCGCCGCGCTCGGCGCCGCGCACCGGCTGCCCGTGTTCGGCGGGGCGCGAGTGTTCGCGCAGGCCGGCATCGTCGCGGCCTACGGTTCCGATCTCAACGTCATCGCGCGCCGCACAGGGGTCTACGTGCAGAAAGTTCTGCGGGGCGCGAAGCCGGCGGACCTGCCGATCGAGCAGCCGACCCAGTTCGAGTTGATCGTGAACCTGCGCGCGGCCGCGGCGTTGGGCCTGAACGTGCCGACGGCCCTCGTCGCGCGCGCGAACGAGGTGATCCGCTAGTCAGCGCGACGCCGCCTGCAACACCCAGAGCGCGATCATGCCCAGCGAGAGCGTCGCGAGCGTGCTGCGCGTGAAGAACGCGATCACGGCCGCGATGACGGCCGCGGGGATGCGCGGATTGACGCCTTGAAGCGTCCCCGCGACCGAGGGCGTCAGCACCATCGGGATCACCAGCGCAACCAGCATCGCCGCCGGCACGAACTTGAGCGCGCGCGCGAGCAGCGGGGGCATCTCGCGGCTCGCGAAGAACGCGATGAACGACAGGCGCGACAGGTAGTTGAGCGCGCCGACGACGACGATGACGGTCCAGAGCTTCAGCGCGCCGTCCATCGTTCCCTCATGAGGTCGACGATCGTGCCGGCGACGATGCCTATCAGTCCCGCAGCGACAAGCGACAGCTTCATCGGCAGCGCGTCGAGCGCGATGACCGCGACCCCGGCGACGAGTCCTGCCGCGATCGCCGGCACGGTGCGGAACAGCGGCGCGACCAGCGCGATGAAGCACAACGGCACGGCGAAATCGAGCGACCACGATGTCGGGATCGCGTTGCCCGCGTAGAAGCCGATCAGGTTCGTGACGACCCACATCAACCACAGCGCCGCGCCGCAGCCGAGGAAGTGCAGGCCGCCGCCGCGCGCGTCGTGCGTCTCGTTGAAGCGCCGGATCGCCGAAGCGAACGACTGGTCGGTCAGCAGGAATGCGAGGCTGCGCTGCCAGCTCGGCGGCAGCGGCTTCAACAGCGGCGCCATCGCCGCGCTGTACATCAGCAGGCGCAGCCCCAGCACGAAGCACGTCAGGATGATGACGGCGGTCGGCGCGCCCGCCGAGTAGAGCTGGATCGCGAGCACCTGCGCGGCGCCCGAGAAGATGATCGTCGCCATGCCGAGCGTCGCGAGCCAGTCGGCGCCGGCCGCCTGCGCGCCGACGCCGCACACGAGCCCGAACGGGATGAGCCCGATGCACGCGGGCAGCATCTCGACGAACCCTTCGCGGAAATCCTTCGAGGCGATCAGGTGACGCATGGCGACGCGGCCGCAATTGTAGCGGCCAGGTAGCGCGTCACCGCGTCGACATCGAGCTTGCCGCCGACGAGCCCGACATGCCCGTCGGGGCGCAGGACGTAGAAGCTTGGGGATGGGAGCCGATCGGTCGTCAGCGCATGAACGTGCACGCGGCCCTCGAGGGCAGCCCGAAGCTCACTCGACGGTGCGGGCTGTCCGACGACGACCAGGTTGAAGCAGGTGTCGTCGAGCCGCGCGTAGAGGTCGTCGAACCACGGGAAGCGGTCGCCGGCGTGCGGCGCACCGGCCGGCAGCGTCGCGATCGATTGCGACAGCGGGCTGTCCGGGTAGGCGATGCCGATCTGCGACACCGTACCGAACGCGAATTGCCGAAACGCCTCGAATCGCAGCGCGAACGCGACGACGCGCGCGACCACGCGCGTGCGCGTGATGCGCGCCGTGAGCGTGTCCGAGACAGCGAGCATGAACGCGCGGTCGGTCGTGCGCAGCAGCCGGTGCGCGACCGGCATGCGCTCGGCCGCGTAGCTGTCGAGCAGCGCGTCCGGCGCGCCCTGCACGACGGCGGCGAGCTTCCAGCCGAGGTTGAAGGCGTCCTGCAGGCCTGTGTTCATCCCCTGGCCGCCCGCCGGGCTGTGGATGTGCGCGGCGTCGCCGAGCAGGAAGGCGCGGCGGTCGCGGAAGCGTTCGGCGCAGCGGTGGTAGATGCGATAGGTCGAGAACCACAGGCACTCGGAGAAAGCGAGTTCGTCGCCGGCGTGGACGCGTATCGATGGCACGACGTCGTCGAAGGTGACGCCCTCGCGCCCGGCCAGCGCCTTGGGAAGGATGCCGATCACGCGCCAGCGGTCCTTGCCGCGCATCGGGAAGAACAGGTGGAACCCGCCTTCCGACAGATAGACGTTGATCTCGCCGGGCACCATCCTGCCGGTGCCGACGGTGTCGGCGACGAAGAACACCTGCTCGTAGGGCGCGCCGGGGAAGCCGATCCCGCTCAGCTCGCGCACCGGGCTCTTCGCACCGTCGCACCCGGCGAGCCATGACGCGGTGATCGTGCGCGTGCCGCCGTCCGGCAATCGCAGCGTCGCCTCGACGCGATCGTCGTGCTGGGTGAACGCCGTGAGCTCGGTGCGCCACTGGATGTCGACGCCGAGCGCGCGGAGCTTCGCGCCGAGGATCCGCTCGTTGTCGTCCTGCCCGAGCATCAGGACGTACGGGAACTCGCTCTGGCCTGTGCCGATGTCGCCGAAGGGCAGCCGCGCCATGCGCCGCCCGAGCGTCCATATGTTGACCGCATCGCCCTTGCGTCCGAGCGCGAGCGCCTCGTCGGCGACACCGAGCCAGCGATAGATCTCGAGCGTGCGCGCGTGCACGGCGAGCGCGCGCGTCTGCTCGGCTGCGCCGCCGTGGCGGTCGATGATCGCGATGCGTATTCCACGGCGCGCGAGCTGGCAGGCCAACATCAGTCCCGTCGGGCCCGCCCCCACGACCAACACGTCGACGTCCGCGGCCTCCATTGGCTATCCCTTGACGCCGCCCGACGTGAGCCCGCCGACGACGCGCTCCTGGAACACGGCGATCAGGATACAGATCGGCACGATCGCGA
>DATBSV010000169.1:0-1949 GCA_036559685.1 Casimicrobiaceae bacterium | reverse complement strand
GTTGTCACTTCTTCACTACTGCACCCCGCGTACCTCGAACGCGACGGTCGACACCGCGAGCCCGCGGGCGTCGACGAGCGACAGCACGTGCTTGCCCGGCGCCGGCGACCACAGCGCCCGCGTGCCGCGCTCGTCGAGCGTTTTGCCGTCGAGCGACCACGAGATGCCGTCCGGAAACGCGGTCGCGACGAACGCCATGCGCTGGTGATGGGGCGGGATGTCGGGGTCGAGCGCGACGATCGTGTCGGACGCGGGATAGCGGATCTTCGGCGTCAGGTGCTCGTCGTCGCCGACAGCTCGAACGCTCGCGGTCGCCGTGCCGCGCACGAACCATTCGCCGCGGTCGCTCTCGACCGGAGGATCGAACGAGACCCTCGAGCGATCGACGCCCGGCGGCGGCGCGGGCGGCGTGGAAGGCACGTCGCGGTGCAGCCGGTGCACGACGTCGCGCCAGATCGGCGCGGCGCCGGTGACGCCCGACACGTCGTGCATCGGCGCGCCGGAGAAGTTGCCGACCCAGACGCCGACCGTGTATCGCGACGTGAAGCCGACGCACCAGTTGTCGCGCATGTCCTTGCTCGTCCCGGTCTTCGCGGCGCTCCACATGCGCGTCGCCAGCGGATTCTCGAGGCCGAACGTCGTCGCGCGCGCGCCGCGGTCGGCGAGGATGTCGGCGACGACATGGCTCGCCGCGGCCCCGTACACGCGCGGGCGCTCCTGAACCGGCGTCATGAGCCGGGCGCCTAGGACGCGCGTCGGGCTCGTCACGCCGCCGTTCGCGAGTGTCCGGTAAGCATTGGTCAGCGAAAGAAGCGTCACGTCGGCGCCGCCGAGCGCGAGCGCCGCGCCGTAGTGCTCGTCGGGCTGCGTGAGCGTGTCGAAGCCGAGCGCGCGCAGCGTGTCGTGGAAGCGGTCGAGGCCGACCAGGTCGAGCGTGCGCACGGCCGGGATGTTGAGCGAGCTCGCGAGCGCGGTGCGGACGCTGACCAGCCCCCGGTAGCCGCGATCGTAGTTCTGCGGCGCGTAGACGCCGCGCGCGGTCGCGATCGCGAGCGGGCTGTCGTCGACGAGCGAAGCCGCGGTCAGCCGTCGCTCGTCGATCGCGAGAGCGTACAGGAACGGCTTCAGCGTCGACCCAGCCTGGCGCGGCGCGACGACGCCGTCGACTTGCCGGGAACGAGAAAGCGGGCCGCTGGACCCGACCCACGCGAGCACCTCGCCGCTCGCGTTGTCGAGCACCACGATCGCGCCGTCGCCGACGCTGCGCGGCGCGAGCTCGGCGAGGTGGTCGGCGAGCGCCGCGACAGCGAAGGCCTGCAGGTCCGCATCGAGCGTCGTGACGAGCCGCTCGCCCGGCGTCTTGAGCAGGCGAGCGGCGAGATGCGGCGCGAGGCTGTCGTGTGCCGGCATCCGGTAGCCACCGGCGAGCGCCCGCGCCGCGGTCGCGCGGACCGCATCGCAGTCGGCGCCGGGCACGGCTGCATTCGCAACGGCGCAGGCGCGCTGCGCGACGAGCGACGTCGACGCCGCGGGCGCGCGCAGCAGCGCGACCAGCACCGCCGACTCGCGCGCGTCGAGCCCCGCGGGCGCCTTGCCGAACAGTCCGCGCGCCGCGGCGCCGATGCCGACCAGCTCACCGCGGTACGCGCTCAGGTTGAGGTACGCCTCGAGGATGTCGCGCTTGCTCCACGCGCGCTCGAGGTCGAGCGCGGCGCTCGCCTGGTCCCATTTCTGGCCGAGCGTGCGCGGCTCGCCGCCCGGCGCACGCAACGCGGGATCGACCAGGCCCGCGAGCTGCATCGTCAGCGTCGAGCCGCCGCGCGGGCGGCGGCCGTCCGCGAGCCGCCACGCGCTGTCCCACGCGGCGACCGCGAGCCCGGTCCAGTCGACGCCGTCGTGCTCCCAGAAGCGCTTGTCTTCGGCGACGACGACCGCGTCGAGAAGGGCGG
>DATBSV010000168.1:0-2610 GCA_036559685.1 Casimicrobiaceae bacterium | reverse complement strand
GCGCAGCAGCTACGCGCAAAACGCCGCTTCGCGGCAAGCGAGCTCGAGCATCGCGTCACGTCGGCGATGCGCACGCTCGCGATGGCGGGCGGCCGCCTCGAGATCGCGCTCGACGCGCTCGACGCGCCGGCCGCGCACGGCCTCGATGCGATCGAATTCCGCATCGCGGCGCACGCGAAGCAGACGGTCGGGCCCCTCGCGCGCGTCGCGTCGGGCGGCGAGCTGTCGCGCATCGGCCTCGCGATCCAGGTCGCGGCGAGCGACGTCGCGCAGGTGCCGACGATGGTGTTCGACGAGGTCGACGCTGGCATCGGCGGCGCCGTCGCCGCGACGGTCGGGCGGCTCATGCAGTCGCTCGGTGCGCGCCGGCAGGTGCTGTGCGTCACCCACCTGCCCCAGGTCGCGTCGTTCGCCGACCACCACTACCGCGTCGAGAAGCGCGATGCGGCCGCGGGCGTGGAGTCGAGCGTCGTCGCGCTCGACCGCGACGCGCGCATCGCCGAGCTCGCGCGCATGCTCGCCGGCGAGGAAACGACCGCGAAGTCGCGCGCCCACGCGCGCGAGCTCTACGACCAGCACCGCCGCCACCGATGATCCCGTCCCGCGCCCCGCTCCCTTCCGTCGACTCAGCCGACTACTCGGCGCGGCTCGCGATCGTCATCCCGTACCGCGACCGCGAAGAGCACCTGACGCGCCTGCTCCCGCACCTCGTCACGTTCTTCGAGCGCGACCGGTTCGCGCGCGCGATCCCCTACGAGATCCACATCGCCGAGCAGACGCCCGGCAAGCCGTTCAACCGCGGCGCGATGAAGAACGCGGGCTTCGCGCTCGCGCACGCCAACGCCGACTACGTCGTCTTCCACGACGTCGACTACGTGCCGATCTGGGCCGACTACTCGCGCGTGCGCGAGCCGACCAGCCTCATCGCCTACGGGGTCGAGGGCAAGCCGAACGATTACTCGAACACACCGGGTTGCGTGCTGGCGCTGCCGGTCGACGACTTCGTTCGCATCAACGGCTACAGCAACGACTACTGGGGCTGGGGCTTCGAGGACGTCGACCTGCAGCAGCGCATCCGGATGAACGGGCTGCGCTGGGGCAAGCGCGACGGCTCGTTCAGCGCGCTGCCGCACCCTCACCACGGCGTCACGCCCGAGGGCGTGCAGACGGTCGAGACGCACTCGACGCGCGCGATCTACATGTCGAAAGGCGCGCAGGGCGCCGCCGGCTTCGGCGGCGAGGGGTTGTCGACGCTACGGTTCCGCGTCGAGAAGTCGCTGCATTGGGTGAAGAACGGCGTGCCGCAGACGCACGTGTTCCATCACCACATCGTGCTGGAGTGAGGCGGCGGCGAGCAACCGCCGCCTCTGCAAATTCAGTCTATCCGCGCGCCGGAGGCCTTCGCCACCTCGGCCCAGCGCACGATCTCCGTCTTCACGAAGGCGGCGAACTCGGGTGACGGGTTGCCGCCGCCGGACGCGGCGTTCTGCGCCCAGATGTCCTTCAATAGCGGCGACGCGATCGCCTTCGCGACTTCCTGCTGCATCTTGAGGACGATTTCCGGCGGCGTGCCCGCAGGCGCCCACAGCGCGTACCACGTCGTGACGTCGATGCCCGCGATACCCGCCTCCTGCAGCGTCGGGATGTCCGGGAATCCGGTGGCGCGCGTCAGCGTCGTCACCGCGAGCGGACGCAGGCGTCCGCCCTTGATCTGCGGCGAGGACGTGCCCATGCCGTCGAACATCAGGTCGACCTGGCCGGCGACGAGGTCCTGCATCGCGGGGCCCGCGCCCTTGTAGGGAATGTGGTTGATCTGCACGCCGGTCTTCACCTTGAAGAGCTCGAGCGTCAGGTGGTGCGAGGTGCCGTTGCCGGCGGAGGCGGCATTGAGCTTGTTCGGGTTCGCCTTCGCGTAGGCGATGAGCTCCGCGATCGAGTTGATCGGCACCTTCGGATGGACGACGACCACCGACGGCACCATCGCCACCATCGTCACCGGCACGAGGTCCTTCTCGAGGTCGTAGGGGAGCTTGCTGTAGACGCTCACCGCGATGGTGTGGTGCACGGCGCCGACGACGAACGTGTAGCCGTCGGGCGCCGATTTGGCGGCGATGTCGGCGCCGACCGTGCCGCCGGCGCCGGGCCGGTTGTCGACGATGAACTGCTGGCCGAGGTTCTGCGACAGCACCTGCGCGAGCGGGCGCGCGAACGCGTCGGTGCCGCCGCCCGCGGCGAACGGCGAGATCAGGCGCACCGGCTTGTTGGGCCACGCCTGCCCGAAGGCGGCGACCGGAATGACGAGCGCGACGAGCGCGAGCGCGCGCAGCCGCGAGATGGCGTCGAGCATGAATCCTCCTAGGACGTACGGGACCGGCGCGCTCTTGCCGGCGCGCTCTCTGGTCGATGTTACCGCGGAATTACAGGCGTGGCGCGGAGGTCGCGATGGCCCGGGCGGAGGCGACCTTGCCAGGCTTGCGCGTCTTGCCGGCGGCGACGATCGTCGCCTTCGCGACCGGCAGGCCCTGGCCCGTCTCGAGCCAGTGCTTGACGCGCGTCGCATCCGCCATGCGCGTGTACTTGCCGACCGAATCGAGCAGCACGATCACGATC
>DATBSV010000167.1:0-5935 GCA_036559685.1 Casimicrobiaceae bacterium | reverse complement strand
GTCGGCGATCCGCCGGACGGCTCGAGGCTCACGGCGAGGGCGTCGATGCCCTGGAACGCCTGCTCGGGGGCGGCCGGCAGGCGCACCTGGCCCGCGCCGGCGGCCGGAATCAGGCCGAGCGAGCGGGGCGCTCCCTGGCCGGGCAGCATCCAGAGCTCGAGCGCGCGGCCGGCCGGCACGGCGACCGGCGCCAGCGCCTTCACCGCCATAACGCGCCCGCCGCGCGGCACGCTCGCGAGCAGGGCCGGGCGCGCGTCCGGCCCGGCAAGCACGACGACGACCGTTTCGCTCGGCGTGACCGGCGCGAGCAGCGCCACGGCCAGCGCGAACGCGGCGGCGAAGCTCGCGAGCGCGAACGGCCGCCAGAAGCCCAGCCTCCGCCACCACGGAGTGACATCGGAAACCTCGTCGAAGCCGAGCCGGCGCGCGAGCGACGTCCATACGCGCGGCGGCGGCTGGATCGGCGCGGCGCCGTCGGCGAGCATCGCGATGCGCCGCTCCCAGTCGCGCATCGCGCGCAGGACGACCGCGTCGTCGCGCGCGACACGATCGAGCCGCGCGCGCGCGCGCGCGGGGAGCGTGCCGAGCGCGTACTCGGCGGCGACGAGATCGAGGCGGCGCGCGCGGTCGGGGCGCGAGAGGTTCATCGCGTCATCCAGGGCCCGTAGGCGCTACCGGGGCACTCGCGCCTATGTCGCGCTGGCCGCAGGGCTAGGCGCGAATGAGGCCATGTGCTTCCAGCACATAACGATTGAGCAACAACGCCCTGCGGCCAGCGCGGCATGGGCCCTCCGGGTGATCTCAGCAAACGGCCGCCATCGTCGTTGCACATCCTCGCCGTAGTGGGGCTACGGCTTGCGGTGTGCGCCTCGATGGCGGCCGTTTGCTGAGTCACGCGAGCGTCCCGGTAGCGCCTACGGGCCCTGGACGTTGGCGCGCTCGAGGCAGCCCTTGAGGCGCTCGAGCCCGCGGCGGATCCACGACTTGACCGTGCCGAGCGGCTGCGCGAGGTGCTGCGCGAGCTCGCTGTGCGTGAGGCCCTGGAAGAACGCGAGGGCGATCGCCTGGCGGCTGCCGCCCTCGAGGCGCTCGACGCAATCGCGGATCGCATGCGCGTCCGCGCCGGCCAGCAGCATCTCGGCCGGGCCCGGGCCGCCGTCGGGCAGCGCGAGCTCGGGCGCGTCGTCGTCGGCGTCGCGCGTCATCGACACGGTGTCGAGATCGCGCTTGCGGACGTGGTCGAGGCAGCGGTTGCGCACGATAGCGGTGAGCCAGGTGGTCGGTTGCGCGCGCTCGGCGGCGTAGCTCCCCGCGTGGTGCCAGACGTTGACGTACGCCTCCTGCAGAAGCTCCTCGGCGATGCCGCGCTCACGGACGATACGCAGCGCCACCGCGAATAGATGCGACGAAGTCTTCTGGTAGAGCTCGGCGAAGGCCCGCTGGTCGGCGAGCGCGACCCTGGCGATCAGCTCGGCGAGGCGGGCGTTGCGCGCTTCGGCATCGACGGCCATCGGTGTCAGGCCTTCCCGGCGCCGCCCGGGCGCCCCTTTTGCCACAGCACGTCGGGCCGGCCGGCTGTCGCGTTGAGCGCACGCGCCATCACGAACAGGAGGTCCGACAGCCGGTTGAGATAGCGTCGCGACGGCTCGGTCACGCTCTCGGCGCTCCCGAGGTGGACGACCGCGCGCTCGGCGCGCCGACAGACGGTGCGCGCGACGTGCGCGAGCGCCGCAGCGCGCGTGCCGCCCGGCAGTACGAATTCCTTGAGCGGCGCGAGGTTCGCGTTGTAGCGCTCGACCCCGTCCTCGAGCCGCGCGATGTGCGCGTCGGTGACCGTCGCGTAGCCGGGGATCGACAGCTCGCCGCCGAGATCGAACAGGTCGTGCTGCACATCGACGAGCGTGGTCGCGATGTCGCCGGGCAGCGCCTCTGCAAGCAGCACCCCGATCGTCGAGTTGAGCTCGTCGACGGCGCCGATCGCGTCGATGCGTGCGGCGTCCTTCGCGACGCGCGAGCCGTCCCCGAGGCCGGTCGTGCCGGCGTCGCCGGTGCGCGTGACGATCTTGCTGAGTCGGTGGCCCATCGTGCGGGGACAGTAGCGAAACGCGCGCGCCCGGGCAAGCGAAAGCCTGCCCGGGGAACGTGCCTGCTACGATACGAGAACGCGGGCCCTTCCGGATGCACCGTCCATGTCGAACCCCTACGGCCGCGACCTCGATCCCAGCCCGGCGAACTACGCGGCGCTCACGCCGCTCTCGCTGATCGCCCGCACGGCCGAGATCTGGCCCGACCACCCGTCGGTCGTGCACGGGAAGCGCCGCTACGCCTGGGGCGAGACCTACGCGCGCTGCCGGCGGCTCGCCTCCGCGCTGGCACGGCGCGGCGTGGGCAAGGACGACACGGTCGCCGTGATGCTCGCGAACACGCCGGAGATGGTCGAGGCGCATTTCGGCGTGCCGATGTGCGGCGCGGTGCTCAACACGCTCAACACGCGCCTCGACGCCGAGGCGCTCGCGTTCATGCTCGGGCACGGCGAGGCCAAGGTCCTGATCACCGACACCGAGTTCGCGCCGGTGATCCGCAAGGCGCTGGGCGCCGCGCCCGTGAAACCCCTCGTCATCGACGTTGCCGATCCCGAGGGACCGAATGCCGACGATCCGTCCGCGCGCCTCGGCTCGACGGACTACGAATCCCTTCTCAGGGAAGGCGACCCCGCGTACGCGTGGCAGCCGCCCGCCGACGAGTGGGACGCGATCTCGCTGAACTACACGTCGGGCACGACAGGAAATCCCAAGGGCGTCGTCTACCACCACCGCGGCGCGCTGCTCAACGCGATCTCGAACATCGTCGACTGGGGCATGCCGCGCCACGCGGTGTACCTGTGGACGCTGCCGATGTTCCACTGCAACGGCTGGTGCTTCCCGTGGACGATGGCCGCGAACGCGGGGACCAACGTGTGCCTGCGGCGCGTCGAGGCGAGCGCGATGCTCGACGCGATCCGCACGCACCGCGTGACGCACTACTGCGGCGCGCCGATCGTGCACGCGATGCTGGTCAACGCGACCGACGAGCTCCGGCGCGGCATCGACCATCGCGTGTCCGGGCTCGTCGCCGCGGCCGCGCCGCCGGCCGCGATGATCGAAGGCATGGAGCGGATCGGCTTCGACATCACGCACGTCTACGGGCTCACCGAGACCTACGGGCCTGCGTCGGTGTGCGCGAAGCACGCGGACTGGGAGACGCTCGACATCGGCGCGCGCACCGAGCGCAACGGGCGCCAGGGCGTGCGCTACACGCTCGAGGAAGGGATGACCGTGATGGACCCGGCGACGATGACGCCGGTGCCGCGCGACGGAACGACGATGGGCGAGATCATGTTCCGCGGCAACATCACGATGAAGGGCTACCTCAAGAACCCGAAGGCCACGGCCGAGGCGTTCGCGGGCGGCTGGTTCCATTCGGGCGACCTCGCCGTGCTGCAGGCCGACGGGTACGTCAAGATCAAGGACCGCAGCAAGGACGTGATCATCTCGGGCGGCGAGAACATCAGCTCGCTCGAGGTCGAGGACGTGCTCTACCGGCACCCCGCGGTGCTCGCAGCGGCCGTGGTCGCGCAACCCGATTCCAAGTGGGGCGAGACGCCGCGCGCCTACGTCGAGCTCAAGCCGGGGTCGGCGGTGACGCCCGACGAGCTCAACGTCCACTGCCGCAAGCACCTCGCGAGCTACAAGGTGCCGAAGGGCTACGACTTCTGCGAGCTGCCGAAGACCTCGACCGGCAAGATCCAGAAGTTCCTGCTGCGCGAGCGGGCGAAATCCACCACCGCCATCGAGTGAGGGAGCGATGAACGAACGCGCGCGCCCGGAAGCCGTCGTCGAGCCGGTCCTGCAGGTTTCGGTCGAGAGCGGCATCGCCCGGCTCACGATGAACCGGCCGAAGCAGTACAACGCGATTTCGCGCGAGATGCTCGACGCGATGCAGTCGGCGCTCGACGGCATCGCGCGCGACCGCGCGGTGCGCGCCGTCGTGATCGCCGGTCACGGGCCCGCGTTCTCGGGCGGGCACGATCTCAAGGAGATGATGGCCTGCCGCACCGAGGAATTCATCGGCGGTCTCTTCGATGCATGCAGCCGCGTGATGCTGGCGATGGCCGCGCTGCCGCAGCCGGTCGTCGCGCGCGTGCACGGGACGGCGACCGCGGCGGGCTGCCAGCTCGTCGCCGCCTGCGACCTCGCCGTCGCGTCGAGCGACGCGCGCTTCGCGACGTCGGGCATCAACTTCGGGCTCTTCTGCGCGACGCCCGGCGTGCCGCTGTCGCGCAATCTGTCGCGCAAGCGCGCGTTCGAGATGCTCTTCACCGGCGAGTTCATCGATGCGGCCACCGCGCTCGACTGGGGCCTCGTCAACAGCGTCGTGGCCCCGGACGAGCTCGACGCCGAGCTGACGCGCCTGATCGGCATGATCGTCAGCAAGCCTCGCGAGGTCATCGCAGCCGGCAAGGCGCTGTTCTACGAGCAGCTCGAGGCGCGCCTCGCCCAGGCCTACGGAATCGCCAGCAAGGCGATCACGCGCAACATGCTCGGCCCCGACGCGGCCGAGGGCGTGGGCGCGTTCATCGAGAAGCGCCCGCCGCGCTGGGACGACTGAAGCGCAGGTAAGATACGGGCCGGCCCACGAGGGCCGACCCTCCAAGCGATGGCCGACGACACGATCCTCGAGACGCGCGGGCTCACCAAGGAGTTCCGCGGCTTCGTCGCCGTCAAGGACGTGAGCCTCAAGGTCAGGCGCGGCTCGATCCACGCGCTGATCGGCCCCAACGGCGCCGGCAAGACGACCTGCTTCAACCTCCTGACCCACTTCCTGACGCCGACGCGCGGCCAGATCTTCTATGCGGGACGCGAGATCACCGGGTCGCGCCCGGCGGCGATCGCTCGCATGGGGCTGGTGCGGAGCTTCCAGATCTCGGCTGTGTTCGGACACCTCTCGGTGCTCGAGAACGTGCGCATCGCGCTGCAGCGCAAGCGCGGCAACTCGTACGATTTCTGGCGCAGCGAGTCGCTGCTGCGCGCGCTCGACGGCCGCGCCGCCGAGCTGATCGACGCGGTCGGCCTGCGCGGCTTCGAATCGACGCCGGCCGTCGAGCTGCCCTACGGCCGCAAGCGCGCGCTCGAGATCGCGACGACGCTCGCCCTCGACCCCGAGATGATGCTGCTCGACGAGCCGACGGCCGGCATGGCGCACGACGACGTCGGGCGCATCACGTCGCTGATCAAGCGTGTCGCGGCGAACCGCACGGTGCTGATGGTCGAGCACAACCTGTCGGTCGTCTCGACGCTGTCCGATACGATCACGGTGCTCGCGCGCGGCGAGATCCTCGCCGAGGGGAACTACGCGACCGTGTCGAAGCACCCGGCCGTCGTCGAGGCCTACCTCGGAGTGGCCCATGCCTGAGCCGGTGCGCGCCGCCGACGATGCCGCCGCGACGATGCTTTCGGTCCGCGGCCTCAACGCCTGGTACGGCGAGTCGCACGTCCTGCACGGCGTCGATTTCGACATCGCGCGCGGCGAGGTCGTCACGCTGCTCGGCCGCAACGGCGCGGGCAAGACGACGACGCTCAAGTCGATCATGGGGATCGTGCCGCGGCGCGACGGCTCGGTATTGTTCGAGGGCCAGGAGACGATCAAGCTGCCGTCCAACCGCATCGCGCGGCGCGGCATCGCGTGGTGTCCCGAGGAGCGGGCGATCTTCGCGAGCCTCGACGTCGAGGAAAACCTGCTGCTGCCGCCGGTGGTAGGCGAGGGCGGCCTCCCGGTCGCGCAGATCCTCGACATGTTCCCGAACCTGCGCGAGCGGCTGCACAGCCCCGGCACCAAGCTGTCGGGCGGCGAGCAGCAGATGCTCGCGATCGGCCGCATCCTGCGCACCGGCGCGCGC
>DATBSV010000166.1:0-11424 GCA_036559685.1 Casimicrobiaceae bacterium | reverse complement strand
GCGATCGACACGCGGCTCTCCGGAGACCTCTACGTATCCTTGGGCGAGCCGGTCACCGATGCCGGCCATGCGGGCGCCTGGGGCGTTCGCATCTACGTCAAGCCGTTCATCGATTGGATCTGGGGCGGCTGCCTCATGATGGCGCTCGGCGGCTTCCTGGCCGTCGCGGATCGGCGCTACCGGATCGCGATCCGCGACCGCGCCGGCGCTGCGTTCGCGGCCGCGCGCGCATGAGCGTGACGCCCGCGCCGCGGCGCAATCTCCTGATCTGGGGCCCGCTCGCCCTCTTCGGCGTGCTGGTCGCGTTCCTGTTCGTCGGCCTGTTCCGCGACCCTCGCGAAGTGCCCTCGCCGCTCGTCGACCGCCCGGCCCCGGCGTTCTCGCTCACGACGCTGCACGCGCCGCGGAAGGTCGTGTCGACGAGCGACTACATGGGCCAGGTGTGGCTGCTCAACGTCTGGGCGTCGTGGTGCGTGAGCTGCCGCGTCGAGCATCCGCTGCTGATGGAGCTCGCGAAGACGAACGTCGTGCCGATCGTGGGCCTCGACTACAAGGACAAGGACGCCGAGGCGAAGGCGTGGCTCGAGCAGCACGGCAACCCGTATGCGCTGTCGGTCGTCGACGCGGACGGCCGCGTCGGCATCGACTGGGGCGTCTACGGCGTGCCCGAGACCTTCGTCGTCGACAAGGCGGGTGTCATCCGCTACAAGCACATCGGCCCGGTCACGGTCGAGGCGCTGCAGAAGACGATCTTGCCGCTCGTGCAGAAGCTCAAGCGCTCGTGAACGCGACCCGGCTCCTAGGCGTCGCCCTCGCACTCGCAGCGCACATCTCGCTCGCGCAAGTCCCGCCCGACCTCGCGTTCGAGCAGCGCCTCAAGCGCCTCGAGAACGACCTGCGCTGCCTCGTGTGCCAGAACCAGACGCTCGCCGACTCGAGTGCGCCGCTTGCCGAGGACCTGCGCCGCGAAGTGCGCACCCTCGCGGCCGCCGGCAAGAGCGACGACGAGATTCGCGCGTTCCTCGTGGCGCGTTACGGCGACTTCGTGCTCTACCGGCCGCCGGTGAAGGGAACGACGTGGCTCCTGTGGTTCGGCCCGTTCGCGCTGCTCGGGCTCGGCGCGGTCGTGTGGCTGGGCGTAGTGCGCCGCCGCCGCGCGGCGCCGGAGCCCGTGCACGATGCGGGCGCCGCGGTGCGGGCGCGAGAGCTGATCGACGGAAAATCGTCGGGCTGAAGCCCGACCCACCAGCGCGTCACAGCGAGCGGCCGCAGTTCCAGCAGAGCTCGAACGTGGCGGGATTGTCCTCGCCGCAATCGACGCAGCGGAGCGATCCGACGCGTTGCCGCTCGGCCGCGAACGCCACGAGCACCTGGTTCGCGCGCTCGACGTTCTCGTCGTCGACCCACACCTGCGGCCCGGCGGCGCCGAACGGCACCTCGCCGGAGACCGACTCCATGTGCTCGTTGAACACGTGCGCGTCGATGTCCGCGTGCTGCAGCCGGTCGCGCAGCAGGAACGCGTCGACGCGGTTGGCCCCGGTGTAGATCCGCTTCACGGGCGCCACGCCGAGAGCGCCGCGACGAGCCGCTTCAGCAACGCTTCGAGCGGCGCCGCGCGCGCCGCGTCCCACGGCCACGGCGGCGACTCGTGCATGTACGCGCTTTGCGCGATCTCGAGCTGCAGCGCGTGCGCGCCTTCGTCCGGGCGACCGTAGCGCCGCGTGATCCAGCCTCCCTTGAAGCGGCCGTTCACGATCGAGGTGAAGCGAGGGTCCGACGCGAGGACGCCCGCGGCGAGATCCTGCACGGCCCTGGCGGCGCTCGCGCCATCCGCGCTGCCGAGGTTGAGGTCGGGCAACCTGCCGGCAAAGAAGCGCGGCACATGCGAGCGGATCGAGTGCGCGTCGAGCAGCACGGCGTGGCCGTGCCTCGCCTTCACGCGCGCGATCTCGCCGGCAAGCGCGTCGTGATACGGCGTGAAGCAATCGCGTTGGCGTGCCTCGACCGCGCTTTTGTCCGGCGCGCAGCCCTCGCGCCAGATCGGCGCGTTGTCGAACGTGCGCGTCGGGACGAGCTCGGTATTGTCGGCGCCCGCATACAGCGCGGCGCCGGACGGGTCGCGGTTGAGATCGACGACGTAGCGCGAATGCGTCGCAACCATCACGGTCGCGCCCGCCTCGCGCGTGAACGCGTACAGCTTCTCGACGTGCCAGTCGGTGTCCGGCAGCGCGGCGGCATCGCCTGCATCCATCGCGCCGGCGATCGCCGCTGGCACATGCGTTCCCGCGTGCGGCACGTCGACGACGAGCGCCGAATCGCCGCGATGCAGGTCGTACAGCGTCACCTGGCGCCGGCGAAGTGGGGAACGCCGCCGCGCAGCGTGCCGAGGCACGGCTGCGCGCCGAACCGCCACGCGAGCTCCGCGGGCTCATCGATCGCGTAGACCGCGACGTCGGCGCGCAGGCCCGCGCGCAGCTTGCCGCGGTCGCGCAGGCCTAGCGCGCGCGCGGCGACGTGAGTCATGCCGGCGAGCGCTTCCTGCGGCGTGAGCCGGAACAGCGTGCACGCCATGTTGAGCATCAGGAGCGGCGAAGTCGTCGGCGACGTGCCGGGGTTGGAGTCGGTCGCCACGGCCATCGGCACGCCCCTGGCGCGCAGCGCGTCGATCGGCGGCAGGCGCGTCTCGCGCAGCGCGTAGAACGCCCCCGGCAGCAGCACTGCGACGGTCCCTGCCTGCGCCATCGCTTCCACGCCGCGCGGCGACAGCCACTCGAGATGATCGGCCGACAGCGCGTCGTACTCGGCGGCGAGCGCGGCGCCGTCCTGGTCGGACAGCTGCTCGGCGTGGAGCTTGACCGGCAGCCCGTTCGCGCGCGCGGCGTCGAACACGCGGCGCGTCTGCTCGCGCGTGAAGCCGATGGTGTCGCAGAACGCGTCGACGGCGTCGGCGAGCCGGGCGCGCGCCGCCGCGGGCACGATGTCGTCGCACACGACGTCGATCCACGCGTCGGGGCGGCCGGCGAACTCGGGCGGCACCGCGTGCGCGGCGAGCAGCGTCGTGCGCACGTCGACATCGAGCTCGGCGCCCAGGCGCTTCGCGACGGCGAGCTGGCGGAGCTCGGTCTCGCGCTCGAGCCCGTAGCCCGACTTGATCTCGACGGTGGTCGCGCCCTCCGCCGCGAGCGCCGCGAGCCTCGGCCGGCTCGCGTCGGCGAGCTCGTCGGGACCGGCCGCGCGCGTGCGGCGCACCGTCGACAGGATGCCGCCGCCGTCGCGCGCGATCTGCTCGTAGCTCACGCCCTGCAGGCGCCGCTCGAACTCGCCCGCGCGGTTGCCCGCATAGACGAGGTGCGTGTGGCAATCGACCAGACCGGGCGTCGCCCAGGCGCCGTCGAAGTCGCGTCGCGCCGTCCAGCTCGCATGCGCGGGCAGCGCGTCGACCGGTCCGACGAACGCGAGCGTGTCCCCGACCACGCCGATCGCGCCGTCGCGCACTTCCCCCCATCCTTCGCCGTCCAGCGTCGCGAGGTTGAGGCCCGCGAGCAGCAGGTCGTAATGGCTTATCACGCGTCGTCGGACATGCGCGCGATCGTGCGGCGGAAAGCGGCCAGCACCGCCTCCTCTTCCGGATGCCTGCCGTCGCGCACGACCCAGCGCCCGCCGAGCATCGAATGGCGCACCGGCGCGCGGCAGGGCCCGAAGATAGCGGCGTCGAGCAGCGTGGGGCCCGCGTGGCCCGCGAGCGCCGGCTCGTCGCCGTCGAGCACGACGAGGTCGGCGGCATGGCCCGCGGCGATCGTGCCGGTGCGCCGGCCGCACGCCTGCGCGCCGCCCACGGCCGCGGCGAGCCACATCGCCGTGCCGACCGACGTGTCCGAGCCGTGGTGCATCAGGTTGCGCCGGCGCCAGAACAGCCGTTGCGAATACTCCAGCTGCCGAAGCTCGGCGAACGGATCGACGATCGCGTTGCTGTCGCTGCCGACGCCCCAATGGCCGCCTGCCCCCGTGTACGCGACGCCGGGGAAGGTTCCGTCGCCAAGGTCCGCCTCGGTCGTCGGCGCGAGCCCGGCCACCGCGTGGCTGGCCGCGAGCGCACGGGTCTCGCGCTCGGCCATGTGCGTCGCGTGCACGAGGCACCAGCGCGCATTCACGTCGCCGCGCGCGAGCAGCCATTCGACCGGGCGCTTGCCCGACCACGCGATGCACTCCTCGACCTCCCGCGTCTGCTCGGCAATGTGGATGTGCACCGGCGCGGACGGCGGCGCGGCCCCGACGACCCGGTCGAGCTCGTCGGGCGTCACCGCGCGCAGGCTGTGCGGCGCGAGGCCGACGACCGCGCCGGTATCGCGCGCGAGCGGCTCGATCGCGGCGACGAGGCGCGCGAATTCGTCCGTCGTCGTCGTGAAGCGTCGCTGGGCCGGCGACGGAGGCGCGGCGTTGAAGCCGCCGTGCGCGTAGAAAACGGGCAGCAGCGTGATCGGCATCCCCGCTCGATCCGCCGCCGCGAGCACGCGCTTGGACAGCTCGGCACCGTCCATGTAGCGCTTTCCCGCCGGATCGTGGTGGACGTAGTGGAACTCGGCCACGGCACCGTAGCCGGCCTTAGCCATCTCGACGTACACCTGCGACGCGATCGCCTCCATGCCGTCGGGATCGAGCCGCTCGAGGAACTCGTACATCGCCTGGCGCCACGTCCAGAAGCTGTCCTCGCCGCTCGCACCGGCGTGGCCGGTCCGCCCGGCGACGGCGCGTTGGAACGCGTGCGAATGCACGTTGGGCATCGCCGGCACGAGCGCGCCGCCCGCATCGGCGGCGCCGTTGCGCGGCTGGCCCGTGGCGACCGACGCGATCATGCCGTCGGCGCCGAGGTCGACGACGACGTCGCGCGCCCAGCCGCCGGGCAGGAGCGCCCACGGCGCGTGCAACCGTGCGGCCTCAGCCATCCGCGTCGAGCGCCGCGACGAACGCGACGGCGCCGCCGTCGACGGGATTGACGTGCATCGACGCGACCGCGCTCGTGCCGTCGGTCACGAGCGCGACGCCGGGAGCGAGGCCGATCGGAGCGTGCCCGGGCAGCAGGCATTCGCTCGCGCCGCTCGCCGCGTAGCAGACGCCGAAGCGAAACGGTCCCGGAACCGCGGCCGCGCCGTCCGAGACGACGAGCGTGCCGCGCGCGCGATCGCGCCGGACCATCAGGTTGTAGGCGCGCGACGGCCCGCCGACGAGGCGGCACATGCACGCGCTGTCGCCGGAGAACCGGTAGGGCTCGTGCGGCACGGTGAGCGCGACCTCGACGTCGTCGTGCACGAGCACCACGCCTTCGCCGTCGAGCAGCACGAACGTGCGGTCGACGCCCGGGAACGAAGAGAACGGGCCGTCGCGCTCGATCTCCGCGATCGCGACGCGCCACGCGAAGGCGTCGTGGCTGCCGGACGGCCACGCCGCGACCTCGGCGGCATACCCGCCGCCGTTCTTCCACGGCATGCGGCGGAACTCACGGGGAGCGATCAGGCGGTGGGTGGTCATCGCGGCGGACGCGCAACGCAGCGGCGCCGCGCGGCTGGCGGGCATTGTATGCCCTTCGACGGTGCAGGAACCACCCGCGTTGACAGCCCACCGCACGGTTGCGACACTGGTTGTTTCCCCCTCGCTGTGGAGTACGCCATGCGCCTCGCGCTGCCCGCTCTCGCCACGTCGTTCGCCGCCGCGCTTGCCCTCGCGCTGCCCGCCTCCGCCCAGGAGACCCCGGTCGCGATCGGGCTGTCCGGCTGGACCGGTTTCGCGCCGCTCACGCTCGCGAAGGAGACCGGCATCTTCAAGAAGAACGGCCTCGACGTGACGCTCAAGAAGATCCCGCAGAAGGACCGCCACCTCGCGATCGCCTCGGGCGACGTCCAGTGCGCGGCGACGACGGTCGAGACCTGGATCGTGTGGAACGCGAACGGCGTACCGACGACGCAGATCTTCCAGCTGGACAAGAGCTACGGCGCGGACGGGATGGTCGTGCGCGCCAACATCCAGAAGATCGCGGACCTGAAGGGCAAGACCGTTGCCGCGTCGTCGCCGGGCACGGCGCCGTACTTCACGCTCGCGTGGTTCCTCAAGAAGAACGGCCTGTCGGTCAAGGACGTGACCGTCGTCAACCTCGAGCCGGGGCCTGCGGCGCAGGCGTTCGTCGCGGGGTCGAACGACGCGGCAATGACCTACGAGCCGTACCTGTCGACGGTCCGCGCGGCGCCGCAGGCCGGCAAGATCATCGCGACGACGCTCGATTACCCGATGATCATGGACACGTTCGGCTGCACGCCGAAGTTCCTCGCCGAGAACCCGAAGGCGGCGAAGGCGCTGGCCGACAGCTACTTCGAGGCCGTCGAGATGATCGGCCGCGATCCCAAGCGCAGCTTCGAGGTCATGGGCGCGGACGTGAAGCAGTCCGGCGAGCAATTCGAGGCGTCGCAGAAGTACCTGCGCTGGCAGGGCCGCGCGGCCAACCGCACGTTCTTCGCGGGCGAGCACGCGCAATTCAGCAAGGAAGCCGCCGACCTCCTGCTCGAGATCGGCATCATCAAGGCGATCCCGGACCTCTCGAAGCTCACGGATACCCGCTTCATCCAATAGTCGCGGGGGTGTGCCGGGGACAGGTGTGAAGCCCCTCGTCCCCGTGAGCCGGGCGCGCAAGGTCGCGCTCGGCGTCGCGTTCTTCGTCGTGTTCGTCGCCGCGTGGAGCCTGGCGACGTTCGGCGGCTTCGTGTCCAAGACGTTCCTCGCCGATCCCGCGACGATGCTGCGCGAAGGCTACGCGCTGTTCGCGCAGCACGGCTTCGCGAAGGACGTCGGCATCACGGTATGGCGCGTGCTCGGGGGATTCGTGATCGCCGCGATCCTCGGCGTTCCGCTCGGCATCGCGATGGGCGCGTTCAAGCCGATCGAGGCGTTCTTCGAGCCGTTCGTGTCGTTCGCGCGCTACCTGCCGGCCTCGGCGTTCATCCCGCTCCTGATCCTGTGGGCCGGCATCGGAGAGACGCAGAAGCTGCTCGTGATCTTCATCGGCGTCTTCTTCCAGATCGTGCTGATGGTCGCGGTGATCGTCGGATCGACGCGGCGCGAGCTGGTCGAGGCCGCGTACACGCTCGGCGCGGGCCCGCGCGGCATCGTGCAGCGCGTGCTGCTGCCGAACGCCGCGCCGCAGATCGCCGAGACGCTGCGCCTGGTGCTCGGCTGGGCGTGGACCTACGTGATCGTCGCGGAGCTCATCGGCGCGTCGTCGGGCATCGGCCACATGATCACCGACAGCCAGGCGCTGCTGAACACCGGGCAGATCATCTTCGGCATCATCATGATCGGGCTGATCGGGCTCGTGTCCGACTTCGCGTTCAAGTGGGCCAACCAGAAGCTGTTCCCGTGGAGCCTGGCGTGAGCAAACTGGTCGTCGACGGCGTCGGGCGCACGTTCGCGGGCGTGCACGGCGGCGCGCCCACCGTCGCGCTGACGCCGATCGCGCTCGAGGTCGCCGACAACGACTTCATCACGATCCTGGGGCCGTCGGGCTGCGGCAAGTCGACGCTGCTTCGAATCGTGGCCGGCCTCGACCGTCCTACGGTCGGACGCGTGCTGCTCGACGGCGCGGAGGTGCGCGCGCCGGGTGCCGACCGCGGCATGGTGTTCCAGAGCTACACGCTGTTCCCGTGGCTCACCGTCGAGCAGAACGTGCGCTTCGGCCTGAACGAGACCGGGGTGCCCGCCGCCGAACAGTCGGACATCGCGCGCCACTGGATCCACAAGGTCGGACTCGACGGCTTCGAGCGCCACCACCCGCGCATGCTGTCGGGCGGGATGCAGCAGCGCACGGCGATCGCGCGCGCGCTGGCGAATCGGCCTAAGATCCTGCTGCTGGACGAGCCGTTCGGCGCGCTCGACCACCAGACGCGCGGCCTGATGCAGGAGCTCCTGCTCGCGCTGTGGGAAAACGAGAAGACGACCGTGTTGTTCGTGACGCATGACATCGAGGAGGCGATCTTCATGGCGAGCCGCGTCGTCGTCATGAGCGCGCGGCCGGGCCGCATCAAGGCCGACGTCGCGGTGCCGCTCGCGCACCCGCGCTACTACACGGTCAAGACGACGCCGGCGTTCTCCGCGCTCAAGGCGCGGCTGACCGAGGAGATCCGTGTCGAGGCGCTCAAGGTCGAGGGAGCGGGCATTGCGCCGGCCTGAGCGCCTTGCGGTCGCGGTGACCGCGCTGGCGGCACTGGCCGGTTGCGCAACGATCACCGAGAAGGACAGCGCCTGGATCGAGACCGAGGGCAAGGCGCAACTCCTCGCACTCGGTTGCCCGCCGCGCGAGCCGCTGGCGACGAAGGCCGGCGAGCTGCCGTCCCACCGCGAGCTCAACGTCGTGTCGTGGAACATCCACCGCAACGCCGACGTGGGCTGGGAAAGCGACCTCGCGCGCCTCGCATCGGCGAGCGACGTCGTGATCCTGCAGGAAGCGACGCTGACGGCGGCGCTGCGCGACCAGTTCGCGAGGGCCGGCCGCGTCTGGACGCACGCCGACGCCTGGGCGTTCGACGGCATCAACAGCGGCGTGCTGACGGCTGCCGCGGCGGCGCCCGACCGCGCGTGCGTGCAGCGCGCGGCGGAACCGCTCATCACGCTCCCCAAGTCCGCCCTCGTCGCGTGGTACCGGATCCACGGGCGGACCGAGACGCTGGCGGTCGCGAACGTCCACGCGGTCAACTTCACGCTCGACTTGACCGTTTACCAGAGGCAGATCGAGAACGTGATCGACGTGCTCGCGCCGCACAAGGGGCCGGTGATCCTGGCCGGCGACTTCAACACGTGGAGTCCCGTGCGCGTCCAGGTGCTCGAGAATGCCGCGGCGCGCATCGGCCTCACCGAGGCCAAGCCGTTGCGCGGCGAGCGTTCGATGTTCATGGGCATGCTCGCCGACTACATCTTCGTGCGCGGATTGGCGGTCGAGGACGTGTGGGTCGAGCAGGTCACCTCGTCCGACCACCAGCCGATCCGCGCCAAGCTGCGATTGCCTCCGACATGACCACGACATTTCGTACCCTGATCTTGCTCGCGTCGCTCGCCGTGGCCTCGCAGGCCGCCGCCGCGCCCGACGCCAAGGCGACGCGCGAGATCGACCATCTGCTTTCGTTCGTCGCGGCATCGGACTGCCGCTTCGTGCGCTCCGGGACCGAGCACGACGGCAAGGCTGCGCGCGAGCACCTGGAGCGCAAGCTGGACGTCGCGCGGTCGATGCTCTCGACGGCCGACCAGTTCGTCGACCGCGTCGCGACCGGGAGCAGCATGTCCGGCGAGGCCTACAAGGTCCGCTGCGGCTCCCGCGAGCTCACGTCGCAGGCGTGGCTGCGCGGCGAGCTCGAGAAATACCGCAAGACCGCGAAGGCCCCCTAAGCCGCGACCCGGCGACCGAAGGGCCGCCCCGAGGTCGCCGTGCCCCCTGGGGGGAAGCGCGCTTGCGCGCTTCGGGGGGATCTAATACCCGCCGGACTGCTGCCAGCGCCACGCGTCGACGCAGATCGCGTCGATGTCGCGCTGCGCGCGCCACGCGAGCAACGCCGAGGCGCGCGACGGGTCCGCGTAGTAGCACGACACGTCGCCCGGCCGCCGCGGCACGAACGTGCGCGCGATGCGCCGCCCGCACGCGCGCTCGAACGCGCCGACGACCTGCAGCACCGAGTAGCCACGCCCGGTCCCGACGTTGAACGTCGTCACGCCCGGGGCGGTCGCGAGGTAGCGAACCGCGGCGACGTGCGCGTCGGCGAGGTCGACGACGTGCAGGTAGTCGCGGATCGGCGTGCCGTCCTCGGTCGGCCAGTCGCTTCCGAAGATCGCGAGCTCGCCGACTTCGCCGGCGGCGATCCGGCACAGGTGCGGCACGAGGTTCTCGCTCCGCTCGCTGATGCGCTCCCCGATGCGCGCCGACGCATGGGCACCGGCCGGGTTGAAGTAGCGCAGGCTCGCGATGCGCCAGTTCGCGTTCGCGCGCGTCAGGTCGCGCAGGAACTCCTCAGCCGCGCGCTTGGTGCGCCCGTAGACGCTCTGCGGCTTGAGCGGCGCGTCCTCGCTCACCGGCAGCCGGTCCGGCTGCCCGTACACGGTCGCCGAGCTCGAGTAGATGATGCGCGCCACGCCCGCCTCGCCCATGACCTCGGCGAGGGCGACCGTGCCGCCGACGTTGGTGTCCCAGTACGCCAGCGGGCGCTCCTCGCCCTCGCCGACGCCCTTGAGCGCCGCACAGTGCACGACCGCGGCGATCGGCTGGTCGTGGAACAGCCGGCGCAGCGCCGCGGTGTCGCGGACGTCGGCCTCGCAGAGGTCGACCATCGTCCCCGTCAGCGCCGACAGCCGCGGCATCACCGCGCGGCTCGACGTCGCGAAGCTGTCGAGGACGATCGGGGTGTAGCCGGCGTCCGCGAGCGCGACGACGACGTGCGAGCCCACGTAGCCCGCGCCGCCCGTGACGAGGATCTTGCCTTCCATGGCCGCGCATCCTACACGCGCGACGGCTTCCCCAAGCAAAAAGGCCGGGGTTCCCCCCGGCCTTCGATCGAGCGGCGGCGGGAGGCGCTTACTTGGTATCGTCTTCGGCCGCAGCCGCGACGGGCATGGGACGGTCGACGAGCTCGACCAGCGCCATCGGCGCGTTGTCGCCCTGGCGGAAGCCGAACTTCAGGATGCGCAGGTAGCCGCCCGGACGCGCCTTGTAGCGCGGCCCCAGCTCGTTGAACAGCTTGGTCACCATGTCGCGGTCGCGCATGCGGTCGAACGCGAGCCGGCGGTTCGCGAGCGTCGCTTCCTTGGCGAGCGTGATGAGCGGCTCGGCGACGCGGCGCAGCTCCTTGGCCTTCGGAAGCGTCGTCTTGATCGCCTCGTGCAGGAACAGCGAGTTGGTCATGTTCCGCAGCATCGCGAGGCGATGGCTGCTGGTGCGGTTCAGCTTTCTTTGCCCGTGTCGGTGACGCATGGCTTCGATCCTTCAGTATGGCGGCGCCGATTCGCACGGCGCTCGGTTCTTCTTATTTGCTTCGATCGTGGTTACGGACGATCCAGCCCCGCCGGCGGCCAGTTCTCGAGCTTCATGCCGAGCGAGAGCCCGCGCGAAGCCAGCACTTCCTTGATCTCGTTCAGCGACTTGCGGCCGAGGTTCGGCGTCTTCAGGAGCTCGGTCTCGGTGCGCTGGATCAGGTCGCCGATGTAGTAGATGTTCTCGGCTTTCAGGCAATTGGCCGAGCGCACCGTGAGCTCGAGGTCGTCTACCGGGCGCAGCAGGATCGGATCGACCTGCGGCGACATCCGCTCGGCGGCCGGGGTGCCGGTACCTTGCAGGTCGGCGAACACCGAAAGCTGGTCGACCAGCACGCGCGCGGCGTAGCGGATCGCCTCCTCCGGCTCGAT
>DATBSV010000165.1:0-2718 GCA_036559685.1 Casimicrobiaceae bacterium | reverse complement strand
TCCTCGAGCAGGAACTCGCGATCGTTCGTGCGGATCGTGATGTACTTGAGCTCGGCCTTGAGATAGATCACGTCGTCGATCGGCACGAGCACGACGCGCGAGCGCTCGGTGACCGACAGGAAGCGGCGCGCGTTGGCCGGGAACTGCGAGATGCGCTCGGCATTGAGCGGGCGCAGCTTCGGCACCTTCTGCAGGGCGGAGAGCAACCGCTGCACGCGCACGGGCTTCACCAGGTAGTCGATCGCGTGCACCTCGAACGCCTCGAGGGCATGCTCCTGGTAGGCGGTCGTGAACACGACGACAGGCGGGCGCGGCAGCTTCAATAGGTGGCGCGCGAGCTCGATGCCGTCCATGTCCGGCATGTGGATGTCGGTGAGCACGAGGTCGGGCGGCGCCGACTGCATCATGTCGAGCGCCTCGCGGCCGTTCGCGGCCTCGCCGACGACGGCGATCGGCAGCGACGCCGAGCAGTCGTCGAGAAGCTCGCGCAGCCTTCGTCGGGCCGGCGACTCATCGTCGACGACCATCACGCGGATCGGCGCCTCAGCCATGGGCGTGCCTCGTGCGGAGCTTGGGGTCGGCGTGACGCGGACGCGACGCGGCGGACGCGGGCACGGCCTGCGGCGACGGCGCGGCGCGTACCGCGCTGCTTGCGACGGTGCCGCGGTTCTCGGTGCGGTAGGGCATGCGGATGTGGACCTCGTAGGCGTGCTCGAGCACGCGGGACTCGAGCGACGCTTCCGCGTCGAAATGCAGCGCGAGGCGCTCGCGCACGTTGTCGAGCGCCATCTTGTTGCCGGAATGGTGGTCGCCGCCCGAAGCGCGATAGGGATTGCGCAGCACTGCGTGCACCTCGCCCTTGGACAGGAAGATGTTCACCGAGACCGTCCCGGGCTGGCTCGACGGCTCGATGCCGTGGTAGACGGCGTTCTCGCAGAGCGGCTGGATCACCAGCGGCGGCACGAGCGCGTCGGCGGGCATGCTCTTGACGTTCCATTCGACGACGAGGCGCTCGCCGAGCCGCAGCTTCTCGAGCTCGAGGTACGCGCGGCACAGCTCGACCTCGTCGGCGAGCGGCGCGAGATCGCGGTTGTCGCGCATCAGCACGCGGAACAGGTCGGCCATGTCGTGCAGCGCTTCCTCGGCGCGCTCGGGATCTCGGCGCACGAGCGACAGCACGCCGTTCAGGCTGTTGAACAGGAAATGCGGCCGGATCCGCGCCTGCAGCGCCTGCAGGCGCGCCTCCGCGATCGCCGGCGAAAGCGCGCGCATGCGCAGCCGGAAGTACCCGACCAGCGCCGCGGTCAGGATGATCGAGAGTATCAGGTGCTTGAGGAGCGAGTCCTGCGCGCCGGGAAACATCTGGCGCAGGCCGAAGTGGACCGCGACGCCGACGGCGACCGTGATCGCGTAGATCAGCGCGACGCCGATCCGGTAGGGCTGGCGCACGAGCACCGGCGCGAGCGTGTAGAGGACGAGGAGCTCGGCGATCAGGTGCGGCTCGACGTACCCGGTGATCCGCACCCACGTGTCCGCGAACCGGTCGAGCGATCCCGCGACCGCGAGCGCGACCACCGCGGACGCGCCGTTCACGGCGAGCAGGATCCGCAGGATCGTCCCGAGGTTGCGCAGGTCCGGCAGGACCGGCACGTGCCCGCGCGAGCTATGCCTTATAATCGAGGCCATCCTGGTGGCTTATGCAAGCATCGTGCCCGCCATGGACGCCCCGGCGGTTCCCTCGGTAAAACAACGTCGCGGCGGCGCCCACCCGCTGCCGGTGCCCGCGATTGTCGGCAGGCCACGGGGCGCGCGCAAGCGATGTGCCAGGGAGCGACCGCGCCGATGACCGATCCCCGCCTTCCCGCCCCGCCCTGGTCGGGCCGCTTCGGCGAGCCGGTGGCCGAGCGCGTGATGCGCTTCCAGGCCTCGGTCGCGTTCGACCGCCGCCTGGCCGACGCCGACATCGACGGATCGCTCGCGCACGCACGCATGCTCGCCGGCGCCGGTGTCATCACGCGCGACGACCTCGACGCGATCGAGCGCGGCATGCGCGAGATTCGCGCCGAGATCCGCGACGGGCGCTTCGCCTGGTCGGTCGGCGACGAGGACGTGCACCTCAACATCGAGAAGCGCCTGACCGCACTGGTCGGCGACGCGGGAAAGCGCCTGCACACCGGCCGCTCGCGCAACGACCAGGTCGCGACCGACGTCCGGCTGTGGCTGCGCGGCGAGATCGACGCGACCGCCGAGCGCCTGCGCCGCTTGCGCACGGCACTGTGCGACCTCGCGGAGCGGCACTCCGCAACGATCATGCCCGGCTTCACGCACCTGCAGGTCGCGCAGCCGGTGACCTTCGGCCATCACCTGCTCGCCTACGAGGCGATGCTCGCGCGCGACAGCGAGCGGCTCGCCGATTGCCGCAAGCGCACCAACCGGCTGCCGCTCGGCAGCGCGGCGCTCGCCGGCACGAGCTATCCGATCGACCGCGACGCCGTCGCGCGCGATTTGAAATTCGATGCGCTGTGCGGGAACTCGCTCGATGCGGTCTCCGATCGCGACTTCGCGATCGAGTTCGCCGCGTTCGCGTCGATCGCGATGATGCACCTGTCGCGCTTCGCCGAGGAGCTCGTCCTGTGGTCGAGCCCGCGCTTCGGCTTCGTCACGCTCGCCGACCGCTACTGCACCGGCAGCTCGATCATGCCGCAGAAGAAGAATCCC
>DATBSV010000164.1:0-10512 GCA_036559685.1 Casimicrobiaceae bacterium | reverse complement strand
GGGACGCTCGCGTGACTCAGCAAACGGCCGCCATCGAGGCGCACACCGCAAGCCGTAGTCAATCTACGGCGAGGATGTGCAACGATGAGGGCGGCCGTTTGCTGAGATCACCCGGAGGGCCCATGCCGCGCTGGCCGCAGGGCGTTGTTGCTCAGTTGTCGTGTGCTGGAAGCACATGGCCGCCTTCAGGCCTGCGGCCAGCGCGGCATGGGCGCGAGTGCCCCCGCAGCGCTCACAGGCCCTGAGGTGGCAGGCCAACGCATCGTCGTGCTCGGCGGCAGCGGCTTCGTCGGCAGCGCGCTGTGCGCCAGGCTCGCCGCGGCGGGCCACGACCTCGTCGTGCCGACGCGCAGCCGCGAGCGCGCGCGCCACCTGATCCTGTTGCCGACCGTCGACGTCGTCGAGACGGACGTTCACGACCCCGTGCGTCTCGGCGCGCTCGTGCGCGGCGCCGACGCGGTGGTCAACCTCGTCGGCATCCTGAATCCATCGAGCCGCGACACGTTCGAGCGCGTGCACCAGGAGCTCGCGCGAAGCGTCGTCGCCGCGTGCCGAGCGGGCGGCGTCCCGCGCCTGCTGCACATGAGCGCGCTCAACGCGGACCCCGCGGGGCCATCGGCGTACCTGAAGTCCAAGGGCGAGGCCGAGGCGATCGTCACCGCCTCGCCGCTCGCGTGGACGGTGTTCCGGCCGAGCGTGATCTTCGGCCGGAACGACCACTTCCTGACCTTGTTCGCGCGTCTCGCGCATGTGCTGCCCGTCCTCGCGCTGCCTGCCGCGGACGCGAAGTTCCAGCCGGTGTGGGTCGGCGACGTCGTCACGGCGTTCGAGCGCTCGCTCGCGCTGCTCGACACGGCGCGCCAGCGCTACGAGCTGTGCGGGCCGAAGGTCTACACGTTGCGCGAGCTCGTGCGCTACGCCGCCGAGACGTCGGGAGCGGTCCGGCCGATCGTCCCGCTGCGCGGCGCGCTCGCGACGCTGCAGGCGTTCGTGCTCGAGCACCTGCCGGGCAGGCTGATGAGCCGCGACGATCTCAAGTCGATGACGCGCGACAACGTGTGCGGCTGCCCGATCCCGGCGATCCTCGGCATCGAGCCGTCGTCGCTCGAGGCGCTCGCGCCCGCGTGGCTCGCGCCCGAGGCGCAGCGCGACCGCTACGACGCGATGCGCGTGCGCGCGTCGGTCGGTCGCTAGCGACGCCACCGGTCGACGTTGGCGGCGACGCGATGGCTCGACCGCTACCGCAACCGGTCCGGACCTACCGCGTCGGCGGCTCGGTCCGCGACGAGCTCCTCGAGCGACCGCAGGCCGACCGCGACTGGGTCGTCGTCGGCGCGACGCCCGAGACGATGATCGCGTCCGGCTTCAAGCCGGTCGGGCGCGACTTCCCGGTGTTCCTGCACCCCGACACGCGCGAGGAATACGCGCTCGCGCGCACCGAGCGCAAGCACGGGACCGGGTACCGCGGGTTCCAGTTCTTCGCCACGCCCGAGGTCACGCTCGAGGAGGACCTTGCGCGCCGCGACCTGACGATCAACGCGATGGCGCGCGACGAGCGCGGCGAGCTGGTCGACCCGCACGGCGGCGCGAAGGACCTCGCCGCCGGCGTGCTGCGCCACGTGTCGCCGGCGTTCGCCGAGGACCCGCTGCGCGTGCTGCGCGTCGCGCGCTTCGCGGCGCGCTTCGGATTCGCCGTCGCGGCCGAGACCGAGGGGCTCATGCGCGCGATCGTGCGCTCGGGCGAGCTTGCGACGCTCGCGGCCGAGCGCGTGTGGCAGGAGCTCGCGCGCGGGCTGATGGAGCCGGTGCCGTCGCGCATGCTCGCGGTCCTGCGGCAATGCGGAGCGCTCGCGGCACTGCTGCCCGAGGTCGACGCGCTCTACGGCGTGCCGCAGCCGCCCGCGCACCATCCCGAGGTCGACGCGGGCGTCCACGTCGCGCTCGCGCTCGACTATGCGGCCGCGCGCGGCAACGACATCGCGGTGCGCTACGCGACCCTGTGCCACGACCTCGGCAAGGGCGCGACGCCGCGCGACGCGTGGCCGCGCCACCTCGCGCACGAGGCGCGCAGCGTCCGGCTGGCCGAGCGCGTCTCCGAGCGGCTGCGCGTGCCGGCGGAGTGCCGCGACGTCGCGCGCCTGACCGCGCGCTACCACCTCGACGTCGCGCACGCCGAGGAGCTGCGCCCCGCGACGCTGCTCGACCTCCTCGGGGCGATCGACGCGCTGCGCCGGCCCGCGCGCCTCGACGCGATCCGCGCTGCATGCGCGGCCGATCGCAACTCTCGCCCGGGCCGCGAGCGTGACGGCGACCGGCCGGGCGAATGGCTCGCGCACGCGCTCTCGGTCGTGCGCCGTGTCGACGCCGGCGCGATCGCGAAGGCCGCGGCGCCGGACAAGATCGAAGGCGCGGTGCGCCACGCGCGCCTGAAGGCGCTGCGCATGTGGCGCGACCGCGAGAAGGGCGGCTTGCTGCTCGAGTGACGGCGCGGGATCAGACGCGGTACGCGATCGCCTTCATCACGCCCGCCGCGAGCCGCATCGCCTCGCGTACCGGCCTCGGCAGGGCGCTCCCGCCGGCCTCCTGCGCCATCGCGCCGTGGCGCGCCTCGTCGTCGCGCATGCGGGCGACGATCGCGCGGCTCCTCGTGTCGGCCGCGGGCAGCGCGTCGATGTGGCCGGTCAGGTGCTCCTCGACCTGCCGCTCGGTCTCGACGACGAAGCCCAGGTTCGCACGATCGCCGACGACGCCCGCCGCGACGCCGATCGCGAACGAGCCGGCGTACCACAGCGGGTTGAGCAGCGACGGGCGATCACCGAGCTCCTCGAGGCGCGTCGCGGTCCACGCGAGGTGGTCCTCCTCGTCGCGCGCCGCCGCGGCGAAGCGTGACTTGAGGTCGGAATCGCGCGCGACGAGCGCCTGCGCGGCGTAGAGCGCCTGCGCGCAAATCTCGCCGGTGTGGTTGACGCGCATGAGGCCCGCGGCGTGGCGGCGCTCGCCTTCCGCGAGCGACGGCGGCGGCAGGTGCGCGCCGGGCATCGGCCGTGCGGGCAGCGCGACGCCCGCGAGCGTTCGCAGCGCCCGGTCGAAGCCGGTGATCAGCGACGCGACGGACGGGAGCGACGGCGCGGGCATGCGCCGATGGTAGCGCAAAAAAAACGGGCGCCCGAAGGCGCCCGTGCGATTGCTGTGGTTCCGGTTACGTTGCTGCTTAGAAGAAGTGAACGATGCCCGCCGCGAGACCCTGCGGCTTGCCTTCGCTGGCCAATCCGCCCGTCGTCGCCGACTGGTTGATCGGGTTGATGTTGAACGTGTAGCGCGCGTTCGTGTCGTTGTCGATCCGCACGTAGCCGATGTAGGTCAGCGTGCGCTTCGACAGCGGGTACGTGTACGAGATCTCGTACTGGTCGACCGCGGTGTCGGCGCCCTTCACGAGGCCGCCAACCACCGTGCCGTCCGCCGCGCTGCCCTTGCCGTCGTTCGCATGGCCCCAGAACGCGTACAGCTGGCCCGGGCCCAGGTTGAACGTGCCCGACACGCCGTAGAAGTCGCGCTTCAGGTCGCCGCCGCCCGCGTCGTACTTCAGGCGCTCGTAGACGCCCGCGACGCGTGCGATGCCGAAGTTCCAGCCGCCGGCGATCGAGATCGCATCGTCCTTCAGGCCCGCGCCGCGCGCCTTCTCGTTGCGCTCATACGCCAAACCGGCCTGGATCGGACCCGCGTTGTAGTACCCACCCATGCTGTACACCATGCCATGGATGCTGTTCTCGTTGGTCGAGGCCTGGAAGCTGCCCGTGAAGCCGCCCATGTTCGGCGAGTCGTAGCGAACCGAGTTGCCGAGACGCGCGTCGAAACCACCCTGGGCCTTCGACGACGGGCCCTGTCCCCAAACCGCCGCCGTCGACAGGATCGACGTCGTCAGGGTCGGGACGTTACCGAAGATCGGGTGAATGTCGTCGTACGGAGCCAGGAAGTTACCGATCTTGAACGTGCCCCAGCCGCCTTGCAGGCCGACGAACGTTTCGCGAGCGGCCAGCGTGCCGCCGCCGGCATCACCGCTGATCGACGACTCGATCTGGAAGATCGCGTTCAGGCCGCCACCGAGAGACTCGGTACCACGGACGCCCAGGCGCGACGAGTTCGAGCTAACGCGATACAGGTTCGGCTTGGTGCCGTCCGAGATGCGCGTTTGAACCGCTTCCAGCGTGATGTTCAAGCGACCGTACAACGTCACGTTCGCGGTCTGCGCCTGCGCGGCCAGCGGGGCCGACAGCACACCCGCGACGGCGAGAGCGACAAGCTTCTTATTCATCGAAGTCTCTCCTCTATCGGAAAAGTCGGCCGGGACGCAGCGCTTTCCGGCCATCGGAACCTTCTCAGGTCTGTCGAGAAGTTGGGTCCATTGTGCCAAACGGCCCAAATCGTTGGAAGCGTGGCACCCCGGAGGGCTCCGATGCCTTTGCGGCCTGTTGTGCCGGAGCAACAAGAACGCTTGGTCGCGCGCGGTGCATCCGCTCAGCAGGCGAGCGAAAAGGCCGGCGTAATTGTATGATATTACACATGAATTCCGACCCAGCCTGCGCCGGTCCCGTGGCCGGTCGCGCCAGCAAGGCATGCCCGGCGCGCAGATTGGGGCCCCCGAGGGCCAAAGCCGGGTCCCGGAACGCAGTTTTCGGTCCTCGGCCCCGGCCCGGCATGCCCCGGAACGCATGATCGCCCTCGCGCTCGCGGCGCTCGTTTCCGCCGCGCTCCTCGCGCTGGTGGCGCTCAAGCCCGGCCTCGCGCCGAGCGACCGGCCGAACGCGCGCTCGCTGCACGAGCGGCCCGTTCCGCGCGCAGGCGGGTGGGCCGTGTGGGCCGGCTTCTTCGCCGTCGCGCCGTGGTTGCCGCCGCCGCCCGGATTCGCTGGAGCTGCGTACCCGACGTTGCTCGTCGCGATCGTCGTGCTATTCGCCGTGTCGCTCGTCGACGACTATCGCGGCGTGCCGGCGACGTGGCGCATGGCCGTGCAGGTTGCATGCGCGCTCGCGGTCGCGGTCGTACTCGTGCCAGTGGTGCCGACCGACGTCTTGCGCATCGGCGTCATCGCGTTCGTGCTCGTCGCGGCGACCAATTTCTACAACTTCATGGACGGCAGCGACGGCATCGCCGGCGCGATGACCGTGTGCGGGTTCGCCGCCCTCGCGTTCGGCGCGGCGCTCGATCGCACGCCGTCGTTCCTGGCGCTGCTCGCGCTCGCCGTCGCGGCGCTGCCGTTCCTCGTGCGCAACCTGCCGCCCGCGCGCGTGTTCCTGGGCGACGCCGGCGCGGCGCCGCTGGGCTTCTTCGCGGCCGCGGCGGGCATCGGCGGCACGCTCGCCGGGACCTGGCCCTTCTGGTTCCCGGTGCTCGTGTTCCTGCCGTTCGAGGCCGACGCGATCGTGACGCTCGCGCGCCGCCTGTGGCGCCGCGAGCGCGTCTGGGAGGCGCACCGGTCGCACTACTACCAGCGCCTCGTGCGCCTCGGCGCGGGGCACCGCGGAACATTGGCGTCCTACGCCGCTCTGATGCTCGGGTGCGGGGCGACCGGCGTCGCTTGCCTCGCCTTCGCGCCGGGGGCGGGGCCGGCCGCCCTGGGGTGCTGGGCTGCCGGGATCGCCCTCCTGTTCGCGGGCATCGATTACCATTGGCGGGAACGTGCGTGAGAATGCTTTGAAGAAAATCAACGGACGCTCCGCGCTCGCCTTCGTCCACGACGTCTGCGCCGCAGGCATCGCGTGGACGCTCCTCCACGGAGTCCGCTTCAACTTCGACATCCCCGAGTCGCAGCTCGCGGACGTCGCGTGGTCGCTCGTCTGGATCCTGCCGCTGCAGGCCGCGATCTTCCTGGGCTTCGGGCTCTACCGCGGGCTGTGGCGCTTCGCGTCGATCCTCGACCTGCAGCGCATCGTGCTGTCCGCGGGACTCGGCGCGATCCTGATCCCGCTGGTGATCGTGATGCTGCAGCTGCAGGCCTCGGTGCCGCGCAGCGTGCTGATCCTGTATCCGCTGGTGCTGATCTTCCTGATGGCGGGCAACCGCTTCGCCTACCGGATCTGGAAGGAGCATCGCCTCTACAGCCCGCTCGCGGCGCTCGGCGAGCCGGTGCTCGTCGTCGGAGCGGGCGAGGCCGGCGCGCGCCTCACCAAGGACCTCGCGCGAAGCCGCCAGTGGCGCGTCGTCGGCCTGCTCGACGACGACCTTCGCAAGCACGGCGGGCACATCCGCAACGTGCCGGTGCTCGGTCCGATCAGCGAGCTCGCCTCGTGGGCAAAGCGCTACGGCGTGCGCAAGGTGATCATCGCGCTGCCGTCCGCGCACCACGCCGTGCGCCGCCGCGCCGCCGAACGATGCGCCGAGAACGGCCTCGAGGCACTGACCGTGCCGAGCTACGAGGAGCTCATCAGCGGCAGCCACACGCTCACGACGATCCGCAACATCGAGCTCGACGACCTGCTCGGCCGTGACCCGGTCGTCCTCGACATGGCGGGCCTCGCCGAATGGCTCGGCAACCGCGTCGTGATGGTCACCGGCGCCGGCGGATCCATCGGCGCCGAGCTCTGCCGCCAGATCGCGAAGTTCCGCCCGGCGCGGCTCGTGCTGTTCGACATCTCCGAGGCGGCGCTCTACGAGATCCGCACCGCGCTCGCCGACGAGTTCACGCAGCTCACGATGTCGAGCGTCGTCGGCGACGTCAAGCACGCGGTGCTGGTCGAGGACGTGCTCGCGCGCGAGAAGCCCGACGTCGTGTTCCACGCGGCCGCGTACAAGCACGTGCCCCTGATGGAGGAGACCAACGCGTGGCAGGCAGTGCGCAACAACGCGCACGGGACCTGGGTCATCGCGCGGGCCGCGGTCGCGGCGAAGGTCGAGAAATTCGTGCTCGTGTCGACCGACAAGGCGGTCAACCCGACGTCGGTGATGGGCGCGAGCAAGCGGCTCGCCGAGATCGTGTGCGAGACGCTCCAGGGCGGCGGCACGGCGTTCATCGTCGTGCGGTTCGGCAACGTGTTCGGCAGCGCCGGCAGCGTCATCCCGCGCTTCCGCGAGCAGATCGCGCGCGGCGGGCCGGTGACGGTCACCCATCCGGACATCACGCGCTTCTTCATGTCGCTGTCCGAGGCGACGCAGCTCCTGCTGCAGGCGGGCCTCATGGGCAGGAGCGGCGAGATCCTCGTGCTCGACATGGGCGACCCGGTGCGCATCCTCGACCTCGCCCGCGACATGATCCGGCTGTCGGGCGCCGATCCGGACCGCATCCCGATCGTGTTCACGGGCCTCCGCCCGGGCGAGAAGCTCTTCGAGGAGCCGCTCGCGTCCGAGGAGGAGGCGACGCGGCCGACGCCGCATCCGAAGCTCCATATCGCGAACGTGCGCCAGTCGAACCGCGATGCGGTCGGCCAGATGAACGCGCTGTGCGTGCGCGACCGTGCGGCCCAGGACGCCGAAGTGCGCGCCCGGCTGCAGTCATGGATTCCCGAGTACGCGCCGCCGGCCGGCGCGCCGGTCAAGCCGCTGGCCGCGCCGGTGCCCGCCGACGAGGAGCGCGTTCCGACGCCGCTCAGCGCGGCCCGCCGCCGCGGCCCCTAGCTCCGCGCGCCGCGCAGTCGCCGCTCGCCGAATGCGACGAGCAATGCGATCGTCGCCCACAGGAAGCGCGCGTTGGTGCGCACGAAGAAGTCGTCGGTCAGGTTCTTGACGACGACGCCGGCGAGGATCGCGAGTCCGACCAGGCCGACCAGCGCGAGCGTGTCGTCGCGCGAGCGCGCGTAGCCGGCGAAACGCCAGGCGGCGAGCCCGAGCAGCGAAACGAAGAGCGCCAGCCCGACGATGCCGGTCTGCAGCCAGACGCTCGCGAACACGTTGTGGGCGTGCGTGAGCGTCGGATCGTCGAGCACGCGCGCGAGCTCCGGGCCGAGGATTTCCTTGCCGTAGCCATGCCCGATCCACGGGCGCTCGGCGATGCGGTCGCGCACGAGCGGCCAGATGGCGAGGCGCGGGTCCTCGGCGACCGAGCGCTCGATCGACACGGGCGGCGCCTGCGACGATTCGGCCTTGCGCGTCGCGACGTCGAAGAACGCGAGGCCGATCGCGATCGCGAGCGCGACGAACGCCAGCGTGCGGGCGCCGCCCTGCTCGCGCCACGGCCGCGGCCAGCGCAGCGCGCTGCCGGCGCCGACCACGGCGAGCGACACGAACAGGGCCGGCCACACCATGCGGTTCTCGGTCGCGTAGGCGCTCGCCAGGAGCAGCATGACCAATGCGACGGCGGCGAGCGTCGCCCTGGCGCCCTCGCCGAAGCCCGCGCGCGCGGGCGCGCGCAGCAACAGGATCAGCGGCGCGACGACGACGAGGTGCGTGGACCACGTGCCCACGCCGTGGTGCATCAGCTTGTCGTTCCACGGCGTCGACGCGAGCGAGAGCCCGATCGAGGCGACCGCGAGCACCGCGAAAGCGGCCAGCACCGTGACGACGTAGCGCCGGAACACGTCCGTCTCGCGCATCGACAGCAGGATCGCGGCGGCCGCGACGCCGAGCTCGACGACGTCGGTCTTGAGCTCGCCCGCGGAGTACGCGGGATCGCGCGACCACGCGAGCGACAGCGCCGACCACGCGGCCCAGGCCACGAACGCCACCGCCAGGGCGCGCGCCGCGGGCGACAGCGCGGCATCGCCGCGGGCATCGCGGCGGAGCAGCAGCACGAGCGCCAGCAGCGCCATGGCGCCGAACACGAACGAGCGCAGCGCGAGCGCGAGGTTGGTCTGAAGGAGCACCAGGTAGGTGGCGCACGCGATCGCGAGCGCGTCGCGCAGCCGGTCGGTCGTCGTCATGACCGCACGCCCAAGGCGACGTCGAGCGCCGCGAGCACGTCGTCCGGCGCGATGGTGCGCACGTCGTCGCCGGCGCCGACCAGCGGCACGTGCACGAGGTGCGGGTTGGGCGACGCCGCGCGCGACTTGAGAAGCCCCTGGCGCGGATCCGCCCAGAGCGACACGACGGTGATCGGGAACGAGGAATCGAGGAAATAAACCGCGTTCAGCACGCCCCCGTCGGGCGCGACGAGCGCCGCGCAGCGCGTGCGCACCAGCGCGAGCATTTCGAGGAAGCCCGTGCGGCCTCGCAGGTCGACGACGTTCGGGGCGTCGAATGCGGGCGCGCGCGAATGGCCGAGCAGCACGAAGCGCGCGTCTCGGCGCGCAGCCATCGCGTCGAACAGCGCGCGCCAGGCATCGTCGGGCCAGTCCTTGACGTAGCGGTAGTGGCGCGCGGTCTCGGTCGAGGCGTGCACGGCGATCCACGGGCGGTCGTCGTCGCGCTGGGCGAACCGCGCCGCGAGCGCGTCGAACTCGGCCGACCAGCGAAAGCGCGGCGGCGCGGGATCGCGCGCGACGGCGAGCCAGCGTGTCGGATCCGGCGCGTCGATCGCAAGCGCGCCGGCGCGCGGATCGGCCGCGAGCCGCGCGCAAGCGGTGCCGGCGCCGATCGGCTCGCCGCGCTCGAGGCCGGGCCCCACGTGGATCGCACGCGCGTCGGTCAGCCGGAACGGCTCGGCGAGCTCGGCACGTGTCACGACCTCGATCGCGGCGCCGGGCAGGCGGGCCTTCGCGCGCGCGAACATCGGCACCAGGCCGAGAGCGATGTCGCCCAGACCCCGGTTCCAGTAGAAGACGACGCGGTCGCGCTTCTCGCGCGCGGCCTTGGCGAGCGCCCGCTCGTAGGGTTCCCGGCCCAGCCGGTCGCCCAGGGTCCGCAGCCTGCGTCGCAGGTTCATCGCGGCACGACGACGCGCGGGTCGGGTCGCGCGAGCACCTCGCCGACCGCCGAGCTGACCGCCTCGACGTCGATCGCGTCCATGCAGCGGGGGTGCGCGCATTCGGCGGTCGTGCGCCCGCACCGGCGCACCCACGCGATCTCGCGGCGGAACAGGACGCGCTGGTCGCGGCACGGGAACGGGTCGACGGCGACCGCGCGCCACGGGATCGCCGCGTAGAACCGGTCCGCTCCGGTGATCGTCGCGGACCCGGGGCCGTACAGCGTCACCGACGGCGTGCCGGCGACGCGCGCGAGGTGCGCGATGCCGGTGTCGGGCGAGACCAGCAGCGCTGCCCGATCGAGCAGAGCGCGCATCTGTGCGAGGTCGAGCGTCCCGGCGTACGAGCGCCAGCGTCGCTCGGGATCGGCGGCGGCGACGAGCGGTTCCTCGCCGCGTCCGCCCGACCAGACCGGCTCGAGCCCGCGCGCGGCGAGCCGCGTGGCGATCGCGCGCCAGCGGTCCGGCTGCCAGAGCTTGAGCGGCGTCGACGCGCCGACGTGCAGCACGGCGAACGCGCCGCGCGGCGGCTCGAACGGGTCCGAGGGCCCGGCCGGCCACTGCGACGGCGCGTACTGGGGCGCGGGCGGGCCGTCGACCAGCCGCGCGACCATGTCGCCCCACGAGCGCGGGACCTCGGGATACGGGATCAGCCGGTCGATCGGCCAGTTCTTGTGCGCGGG
>DATBSV010000163.1:0-17794 GCA_036559685.1 Casimicrobiaceae bacterium | reverse complement strand
GCGCGTGTACGTGCACCGCGACTACCACTCGCGCAACCTGATGCTGTCGGCGCCGAATCCCGGCGTGCTCGACTTCCAGGACGCCGTCCACGGTCCGATCACCTACGACCTCGTGTCGCTGCTGCGCGATGCCTACGTCGCCTGGGACGAGGAGCGCCAGCTCGACTGGACCGTTCGCTACTGGGAGCGCGCGCGCGCGGCCAGCCTGCCGGTCGACGCGGACTTCGGGACGTTCTGGCGCGACTTCGAGTGGATGGGCGTGCAGCGCCAGCTCAAGGTGCTCGGTATCTTCGCGCGGCTCAACCACCGCGACGGCAAGGCGGCGTACCTTGCCGACATGCCGCGGGTCATGGCCTACCTGCGCGCCGCGTGCAAGCGCTATGCCGCTTTCGACCCGCTCACTCGCCTGCTGGACGCGATCGAGGGTCGCGCACAGCAGGCCGGGTACACCTTCTGATGGCGCGCGCGACGGCGATGATCCTCGCCGCGGGCCGCGGCGACCGCATGCGCCCGCTCACCGACGCGCTGCCCAAGCCCCTGTTGGAGGTCGCCGGCAAGCCGCTCGTCGTCCACCAGATCGAGGCGCTCGCGCGCGCGGGCCACCGCGACATCGCGATCAACGCATCCCACCTCGCGCACATGCTCGTCGACGCGCTCGGCGACGGGGGCGGCCAGGGCGTGACGCTGCACTGGTCGATCGAGCCGGAGCCGCTCGAGACGCTCGGCGGGATCGCCACGGCGCGGCCGATGCTCGCCGATGGGCCGGTGCTGATCGTCTCGGGCGACTTGTGGACCGCGTACGACTACGCGGCGCTCGAAGCGCAGCGCCCGCACGTCAAGCGGACGATGCACCTGGTCATGGTGCCCAATCCGCCCTACCATCCGCAGGGCGATTTCACGCTCGACGGCTCCCGCCTCGCGACGCACGGCCCGCGGGCGCTGACCTACGGCAACATCGGCCTCTACGACGCCGCGCTTTTCGACGAACTTCCGCGCGGCGAAAAGCTCAAACTGCTGCCCCTGATGCTCGACTGCATCCGCGACGGACGCGCGACCGGCGAGTATTATTCGGGCCCTTGGGCCAATCTCGGCACCCCCGACGACCTGGCCCGGCTGAAGATGGCGCTCTCGCATCCGGGGTGACGCCGCGACGAAACGACGCTCCCGACCCGGAGCGGCATGCGAAGGATTTTCGATGAACGCCAATCCGCTGCTCGATTTTTCGGGCCTTCCCCGCTTCGCCTCGATCCGCCCCGAGCATGCGACGCCCGCCGTCGACGCGTTGATCGCACACGCACGCGCGACCGTCGAGCGCGTCGTCGCCGATCCGCGCGCGCCGTCGTGGGAATCCGTCGCCGAGCCGGTCGCCGACGCGCTCGACCGCCTGCACCGCGCCTGGGGCGCGCTGCGCCACATGAACGCCGTCGCCAACACGCCGGCGCTGCGCGACGCGTACAACGGGAACCTGCCGGCGATCACGTCGTTCTACACCGACCTAGGCCAGGACGAGCGCCTGTACGCGAAGTACCGCGCGCTGGCCGCCGCGCCGTCGTTCGCGAAGCTCGACGACGCGCGGCGCCGCGTGATCGAGAACGAGCTCCGCGACTTCAAGCTCTCGGGCGCCGAGCTGCCCGACGACGACAAGGTGCGCTTCAAGGCGATCCAGGAAGAGCTCGCGACGCTGACCGCGTCGTTCGACGACCACGTGCTCGACGCGACCAACGCCTACTCGCTGCTCGTCGACGACGCGAAGCGCCTCGCCGGACTGCCCGAGGACGTGGTGACCGAGGCGCGCGGGGCCGCGCAGGCCGAGGGCCGCGAAGGCTACAAGCTCACCGTGCGCATGCCGTGCTTCCTGCCGGTGATGAAGTACGCGCACGACCGCACGCTGCGCGCCGAGCTGCACCGCGCGCAGGCGACGCGGGCCTCCGACCTCGGCGCGAAGCCCGAATGGGACAACACGCCGCTGATCGAGCGCGTGCTCGCGCTCCGGCTCGAGGCCGCGAAGCTCCTGGGCTACCCCGACTACGCCGCCGTGTCGCTGGTCCCCAAGATGGCCCGCAGCACCGACGAGGTGCTCGCGTTCCTGCACGACCTCGCCGCGCGCGCGAAGCCCTACGCCGAGCGCGACTTCGCGGAGCTCCTGGCGTTCGCGCGCGATCGCCTCGACCTCGCGAAGCTCGAGCCGTGGGACATCGCGTACGCGAGCGAGAAGCTGATGAACGAGCGCTATGCGTTCTCCGACGAGGCCGTGCGCCAGTACTTCCCGGAGGACAAGGTCCTCGCGGGCCTGTTCCGCGTCGTCGAGACGATCTACGGCGTGCACATCCGCGAGTCGAAGGCCGAGACCTGGCATCCGAGCGTGCGCTTCTTCGACATCACCGACCAGGCCGGCACGACGATCGCGCAGTTCTATTTCGACAACTACGCGCGCGAGCACAAGCAGGGCGGCGCGTGGATGGACGACGCGATCAACCGCCGCCGCACTGCTACGGGCGTGCAGATCCCGGTCGCGTACCTGACGTGCAACCTGCCCGCGCCGGTCGGGCAGGGGACGAAGACGCGGCCCGCGCTGTTCACGCACGACGACGTGATCACCGTTTTCCACGAATTCGGCCACGGACTGCATCACATGCTGACGCAGGTCGAGGTGCTCGGCGTGTCGGGCATCGAGGGCGTCGAATGGGACGCGGTCGAGCTGCCCAGCCAGTTCATGGAGAACTTCTGCTGGGAATGGGATGTGCTCCGGCACATGACCTCGCACGTCGACACCGGCGAGCCGCTGCCGCGCGAGCTCTTCGACAAGATGATCGCCGCGAAGAACTTCCAGAGCGGGCTCGCGACGATGCGCCAGCTCGAGTTCGGTCTCTTCGACATGCTCGTGCACAGCGCGTACGTGCCGGGCGGACGCGGCAGCCGGTTCGCGTCGCCGCAAGCCGCGCTCGACGCGGTGCGCGCCGATGCGCGCGTGCTGCCGGTCGCGCCGTACGACCGCTTCATGCACGCGTTCGGCCACATCTTCGCGGGCGGATACGCAGCCGGCTACTACAGCTACAAGTGGGCCGAGGTGCTGTCGGCTGACGCCTACAGCTTGTTCGAGGAGCTCGGCGTGCTGTCGCCCGAGGCCGGGGCGCGCTTCCGCGACGAGGTGCTCGCGAAGGGCGGCAGCCGGCCCGCGCTGGATTCGTTCGTGGCGTTCCGCGGGCGGGAACCCCAACTGGACGCCCTTCTGCGGCATAATGGGATGACAACGTCATCGGCCTGAGGAGGTTGTCCATGGCCCGAGCACGCGTCGTTCGCCGCGCCGCCGCCTGCACGACAGGCGCGCTCGCGGTCGTCCTTGCCGCCGGCGTCCTCGCCCAGGGGACCGGCAGCCAGGTGTTCCGCTACGAGGACGCGCAGGGCCGCGTCGTCTACACCGACAAGCCGCCGCCGTCCGACGCGAAGAAGGCGCAGGCGAAGCGCATCGGCGCGAACTTCATCGAGACCGACACGGTGCCGCTCGCGACGCAGCAGGCGGCCGACCGCTTCCCGGTCACGCTTTACACGTTCGCTTGCGGCGAGATCTGCCAGAGCGCCGAGGGCTTGCTCAACAAACGCGGCGTGCCGTTCACGGCGGTCAACGTCGAGGAGCCCGCGAACGCCGAGCGCCTCAAGGCGCTGACGGGCGAGATGACGGCGCCGGTGTTGGTGGTCGGCGACAAGCTCGTCGCGAAGGGCTACAACGAGGCGCGCTGGGGCGCGATGCTGGACGAGGCCGGTTACCCGAAGGCCCCGCCACCGCGTCGCCAGGTGCCCGGTGCGCGCCCGCCGGAGCCGCCGCGCGCCGAGACGCAGAGCGCGTCGCCGCCGCCCAAGGGCGGCGGGTATCCGGCGCAGTAGCGCCTCACGCCGCGACCACGCGCGGCGCGCTCGACGAAGGAACCGCATCATCGGCAGCGCCGCGGGCGGCAACGTCGCTTCGCTTTTCGAGATGACTCCCCGCCCCCGCCGCGCCGTGATTCGCGAAGTCGGACTTCGCGACGGCTTGCAGAGCATCCGCACGGTCCTGCCGACGGAGCGCAAGCGCGAGTGGATCCGCGACGCCTACGACGCGGGCCAGCGCGAGATCGAGGTCGGCTCGTTCGTGCCGCCGAAGCGCCTGCCGCAGATGGCCGATACCGCCGAGGTGCTCGCCTATGCGAAGACGCTGCCGGGGCTGTTCGCAAGCGTGCTCGTGCCGAACCTCAAGGGCGCCGAGCGCGCGCTCGAGGGCGACGCCGACCTGATGCTGCTGCCGCTGTCGGCGAGCCATGCGCACAGCCTCGCGAACCTGCGCAAGACGCCCGACGAGGTCGTCGCCGAGCTCGCGCGCATCCGAGCGGCGCGCGACGCGTCGGGATGCAAGACGCTGATCGAAGGCGGCGTCGGCACTGCGTTCGGCTGCACGATCCAGGGCGACGTCGCGCCGGCCGAAGTGCTGCGCCTCCTGCAAGCGCTGCTCGACGCGGGCGCCGATCGCGTGAGCCTCGCCGACACGGTCGGCTACGCCGATCCCGATGCCGTGCGCCGCCTGTTCGAGCAGGCGCTAGCAATCGCCGGCGACAGGCTGTGGTGCGGACACTTCCACGATACGCGCGGCCTCGCGCTCGCGAACGTCTACGCGGCGTGGGAGCTCGGCGTCGTGCGCTTCGACGCATCGCTCGCCGGCATCGGCGGCTGCCCGCATGCGCCCGGCGCGAGCGGCAACGCGTCGAGCGAGGACCTTGCGTTCATGCTCAACGCGATGGGCGTCGATACCGGGATCGACCTGCCGGCGCTCCTCGCGCTTCGTGCGAAGGTCGCGCGCTGGCTCGATGGCGAGGAGACGCACGGAACGATGTGGCGCGCCGGCCTGCCGAAGACGTTCCGGGCGGGCGCCGCGCAACCATGAGCCAAGGAGCCCCGACGATGGAGCACGACAACCTGCCGCTGTCCGGCTTGCGCGTGATCGAGTTCACGCACATGGTGATGGGGCCGACCTGCGGGATGATCCTCGCCGACCTGGGCGCCGAAGTGATCAAGGTCGAGCCGCCGGGCGGCGACAAGACGCGCAACCTGCCCGGTCTCGGCATCGGCTTCTTCCGCAGCTTCAACCGCAACAAGAAGAGCGTGATCCTCGACATCCATGCGCCGGAAGGCCACGCGACGGCGATCGACCTGATCCGCGGCGCGGATGTCGTGCTCGAGAACTTCCGGCCGGGCCTGATGACGAAGCTCGGGCTCGACTACGCGACGCTGTCCAAGGCGAACCCGCGGCTGATCTACGTCTCGCACAAGGGCTTCCTGCCCGGGCCGTACGAGAACCGGCTCGCGCTCGACGAGGTCGTGCAGAACATGGCCGGCCTGACCTACATGACCGGTCCGATCGGCCGGCCGCTACGCGCAGGGTCGAGCGTCAACGACATCATGGGCGGCATGTTCGGCGCGATCGGCGTGCTCGCCGCGCTGCGCGAGCGCGAACGCACCGGCCAAGGCCAGGAGATCCAGAGCGCGCTGTTCGAGAATTGCTGCCTGCTCGCCGCGCAGCACATGCAGCAGTTCCAGATGACCGGCGAGCCGACGCCGCCGATGCCCTCGCGCGTGTCGGCGTGGAGCGTCTACGACGTCTTCACTTGCGCGAACGACGAGCAGCTCTTCATCGGCGCGGTCAGCGACAAGCAGTTCCAGGCTCTGTGCCGCGTCATCGACCGCCCCGACCTCGCGACCGACGCGTCGCTCGCGACCAACGCGCAACGCGTCGCGATGCGGCCGCGCATGCTCGCCGCGCTCGGCGAGACGCTCCGACATCACGCGGCGAGCGAGCTGATGCCGAAGCTCGAGGCCGCCGGCATCCCGTACGCACCGATCGTGCGTCCCGACCAGCTCGTCGACGACCCGCATCTCATCGAGAGCGGCGGGCTGGTCGACATGCCGACCGACGACGGCGGCTCGACCAAGGTCGTGCTGCTGCCGCTGCTGATGGGCGGGCGCCGCCCGGGCGTGCGCCGCCCGCTGCCGAAGGCCGGCGAGCACAACGACGAGATCCTCGGCGCGCTCGCGCGCCGATGAGCCGGCGACATCCATTACATTCCCGGAGGAGACCCATGATCACGACCATGACCCGTCGCCTGCTGACCGCGATCGGCGCCGCGTTCGCGCTCGCTGCGACCGCCGCGTCCGCCCAGGCGCCGGTACGCATGATCCTGCCGGTCGGCGCTGGCTCCGGCGTCGACACGATCATGCGCGCCGCGCAAGGCGAACTGTCGAAGGCGCTCGGCCAGCCGGTCGTCATCGAGAACCTGCCGGGCGCCGGCGGCATCACCGGCACCAGCGCGCTGGTGAAGGCCGCGCCCGACGGCAATACGATCGGCGTCCTGTCGAACAATCACGCCGTCAATCCGAGCGTGTACAAGAGCCTGCCGTACGACAGCCTGAAGGACATCACGCCGATCAGCGTGATCGGCTCGACGCCGTTCGTGCTGGTCGTCAATCCTTCCAAGGTCCCCGTGAAGGACGCCAGGGAGCTGCAGGCGTTCCTGAAGGCGAAGCCCGGCGCGTACAACTACGCCTCGTCGGGCAACGGCACGATCATCCACCTCGCCGGCGAGATGGCCGTCGACGCGATGGGCGTCGACGTCAAGCACGTCCCGTACAAGGGCGTCGGCCCGCAGCTCACCGACCTCATCGGCGGGCAGGTCGAAATGGGCGTCGTCGCGTTGCCGGCGGTGCAGGGTCATCTCAAGAGCGGCGCGCTCCGCGCGATCGGCGTGATGGGCAAGCAACGCATCGCGTCGTTGCCCGACGTGCCGACAATCGCCGAGCAGGGCTTCCCCGACGTCGACATCGCCGGCTGGTTCGTCGTCGTCGGCCCCGCGAAGTTGCCGCCTGCGCAAGTCAAGCGTGTCCACGACGCGGTCGTCGCGGCATTCGGCGCCACGGACGTGAAGGCCGCGATGGCGAAGCAGGAGAACGTGATCGCGCCGATGGCGCCCGAGCAGTCGGCGGCGTTCATGACGACCGAGCAGGATCGCTACGCCCGGCTCGCGAAGAAGGCCGACATCAAGCTGGACTGAGCATGCCTTCCAAGGAGACCGGCGCCATGGCCGACCTGTTCGACAACCCGATGGGATTGATGGGCTTCGAGTTCGTCGAGTTCGCGTCGCCCAGTCCCGGCGTGCTCGAGCCGATCTTCGAGAAGCTCGGCTTCACGCTCGTCGCCCACCATCGCTCGAAGGACGTCCACCTCTATCGGCAAGGCGGCATCAATTTCATCGTCAACAACGAGCCCAAGAGCGCGGCCGCGTATTTCGCCGCCGAGCATGGTCCGTCGGCATGCGGACTGGCTTTTCGCGTTCGCGACTCGCACAAGGCCTACGCGCGCGCTCTCGAGCTCGGCGCGCAGCCGGTCGACATGCCGACCGGCCCGATGGAGCTGCGCCTGCCCGCGATCAGGGGCATCGGCGGCGCGCCGCTTTACCTGATCGACCGCTTCGAGGAAGGCCGCTCGATCTACGACATCGACTTCGCGTTCCTCGGCGGCGTCGACCGCCATCCGGTCGGGCACGGCCTCAAGCTCGTCGACCACCTCACGCACAACGTCTACCGCGGCCGCATGGCGTACTGGGCGGGGTTCTACGAGAAGCTCTTCAACTTCCGCGAGGTCCGCTACTTCGACATCAAGGGCGAGTACACCGGGCTCACCTCGCGCGCGATGAGCGCGCCGGACGGCAAGATCCGCATCCCGCTCAACGAGGAGTCGGGCGGCGGCTCGGGACAGATCGAGGAGTTCCTGATGCAGTTCAACGGCGAGGGCATCCAGCACGTAGCGCTCATCACCGACGACCTGCTCACGACGATCGACAGCCTGCAGATGGCCGGCGTGCCGCTCATGAGCGCGCCCAACGAGGTCTACTACGAGATGCTCGAGGAGCGACTGCCCGGCCACGGCCAGCCTATCCACGAACTGCGTGCGCGCGGCATCCTGCTCGACGGATCGACCGAAGGCGGCCGTCCACGGCTCCTGCTGCAGATCTTCTCGCAGACGATGCTCGGGCCGGTGTTCTTCGAGTTCATCCAGCGCCAGGGCGACGAGGGCTTCGGCGAGGGCAACTTCAAGGCGCTCTTCCAGTCAATCGAGCGCGACCAGGTGCGCCGCGGCGTGATCAAGGCCGACGCGTGAAGCTCGCGACCTGGAACATCAACTCGCTCAACGTGCGGCTCCCGCGCGTGCTCGACTGGCTCGCCCAGCAGAAGCCCGACGTGCTGTGCTTGCAGGAGCTCAAGCTCGAGGACCATCGTTACCCGCGCGTCGAGCTCGAGGCCGCGGGCTACCAGTCGCACGTGTTCGGACAGAAGACCTACAACGGCGTTGCCATCCTCGCGCGCGAAGGCGTGCACGTCGGCGATGTCGCGACCGGCATGAAGGGCTTCGACGACGAGCAGAAGCGCGTGATCGCGGCGACCGTCGAGGGCGTTCGGATCGTGTGCGCGTACGTGCCCAACGGCCAGTCGGTGGGCTCGGACAAGTACGAATACAAGCTTCGCTGGTGCGCGGCCGCGGAGTCGTACCTGCGCGATGCGGTCGGCGGGTTCAAGGACCTCGCGTTCGTCGGCGACCTGAACATCGCGCCCGAGCCGCGCGACGTGCACGACCCCGCGGCGTGGGAAGGCCAGGTACTGTTCTCGGAGCCCGAGCGCGCGGCGTTCTCGCGATGGGTAGGCCTCGGCCTCGAGGACACCTTCCGCCGGTTCGACCAGCCGCCGAAGACGTTCAGCTGGTGGGACTACCGGATGCTCGCGTTCCCGAAGAACATGGGATTGCGCATCGACCACATCCTCGCGTCGCCGTCGCTCGCCGCGCGCTGCGTGTCCTGCACGATCGACCGCAACGCGCGCAAGGGCGAGAAGCCGTCCGACCACGCGCCGGTGGTCGCCCAGTTCGCTCCCGCGTGATCGGGCTCGACACGACGGCGCTGCCTTCGCGAGCGCCGGCCTGCGCGGTGTTCGGCGCGGTCGCCGGCATCGCGGTCTACTTTCTCGTCCTCGATCCGCGGCTCCTCGATCCGTCGTACTGGATCTGGCTCATGGAAGGCGATCCCGCGGCCGAGTACCTTGGCTGGCGCTCCTTCCGTGCCGAGCCGTGGCAATGGCCGCCCGGCGCGTTCCGCCGTTATGGCCTCGAGATCGGCAGCGCGATCCCGTACACCGACTCGATCCCGATCGCCGCGTTCGCCGGCAAGCTCGCCTCGTCGTGGCTGCCCGAGCCGTTCCAGTACTTCGGGCTCTGGGCCCTGTTGTGCTTCGCGTTGCAAGGCTGGTTCGGCGGCTTGATCGCGTCGCTCGCGTCCGATCACGCGATCGATCGGTATGCCATCACGCTGCTGTTCGTCGCGAGCGTCCCGCTGCTCGACCGCGCGATCGGACACTACGCGCTGATGTCGCACTGGATCGTGCTGTGGGGCCTGTGGCTGGCGCTCCAGCCGCGACGCGAGCTCGCGACCGGCGCGTGGACCGCGATCGTGTGCATCGCGGCGCTCGTGCACGCGTACCTGCTGTACCTCGCGCTCGCGCTGTGGGTCGCCGACGTGCTGCGCCGGCGCCACTTCGATCCGCTGCCGCGCCCGACGCTCGGAGACTGGCTGCGGCATGTGATCGTCGTCGTCGTCGCGCTCGGGATCACGATGGCGCTGGCCGGCTATTTCGTGCTGCCCGGCGACGCGATCTCCGGCGGCAGCATGTACTACGGCAAGTTCGCGGCAAACCTCAACGCTCTCTTCAATCCGCAGTGGGGCTCGTTCTTCCTGCCGGCGCTTCCGGTGATCAAGGGTGCGGAATACGAGGGTTACGCCTACCTCGGCGCCGGTGTCCTCGCGCTCTGCGCGTTCGCGTTCATCGGCTTCCTGAAGCCAGGCGGCGCGTCGCCGAACCTTCGGCCCTACGTGCCGCTGATCCTCGTGTCGATCGTGCTCGTGCTGCTCGCGCTGTCGCACCAGGTCGCGTGGGGCGACCGCGTCGTGCTCGAGGTCCCGCTGCGCGGCAAGCTGCTCGACTGGATCGCGACGCTGCGCGCCTCGGGACGGCTCATGTGGGTCGCGGTGTACGCGCTGACATTCGCGGCCGCCGCGATCGTCGCCGCGCGCTACGAGCCGCGCATGGCGACGCTGATCATCGTCGGCTGCGTCGCGTTGCAGCTCGTCGATCTCTCGCCGCGATTCGTCGCGATGCGCGGCTACTTCCACGACCGCTTCATCGTCGCGCCCGCGGCGCGCCACTCGCCGCTGACGTCCCCGTTCTGGTCCGAGGCGGCGAAGACCTACAAGACGCTCCGCACCGCGCCCGTGCAGAACATGGCGCGCGGCTGGGAGTGGCTCGCGCTCTACGCCGTCGACCACGGCATGGCGATCAACAGCGGCCAATTCGCGCGCGTCGCGTTCCCGCGCATCGCGCAGGCGAACGCGGCGATCGCGAGCAAGCTCGCCGCCGGCGACCTCGACGCCGACACGCTGTACCTGCTGTGGTCGAAAGACGCGAAGCTCGACTACGTGCTCGGGCCCGACGATGGCATCGGCGTCATCGACGGCTACCTCGTGATCGCCCCGCGCTGGTTCGCCGAGCCGCGCGGCCCGATCGCGCCCGACTATCTCGTGCGCGGCCCGCGCCGGGGGATCGGCCCCTAGCGCTCACCTTTCCTGAGCTCCTCCTCCATTCCGAGCTCCTGGATCTTGCGCGTGAGCGTGTTGCGACCCCAGCCGAGCCATTGGGCGGCGTCCATCCGATGGCCGCCGGTGTGCATCAGCGCGCGGCGGATCAGCGTCATCTCGAACTCGCGCTCGAGCCGGTCGCCGACCGATTTCTCGCCGCGCGCGAGCGCGGCGGCGAGCTCGCGGTCGAGCACCTGCTGCCACCCCGACTCGCCGGGACGCGCCCCCGGCGGCAGTGCCGGCTCGCGCACCTCGGGCGGCAGGTCGACCGCCTCGATGCGTTGCCCCGGCGCCATGACGGTGAGCCAGTGGCACACGTTCTCGAGCTGGCGCACGTTGCCGGGGAACGCGAATTGCTGGAGCGCCTTCAGCGCGTCGTCGGAAAGCACCTTCGACTCGACGGCGAGCTCGCGCGCGCTCTTCTGCATGAAATGGCGCGCGAGCGGCGGGATGTCCTCGACGCGCTCGCGCAGCGGCGGCAGGCGCAGCCGCACGACGTTGAGCCGGTGCAGCAGGTCCTCGCGGAACAATCCCTGCCGCACGCGCTCCTCGAGGACCTGGTGCGTCGCGGCGATCACGCGCACGTTCGACCTGAGCGGCGCGTGCCCGCCCACGCGGTAGTACTCGCCGTCGGAAAGCACGCGCAACAGGCGAACCTGCAGGTCCGGCGGCATGTCGCCGATCTCGTCGAGGAAGAGCGTACCGCCCTCGGATTGCTCGAAGCGGCCGCGCCGCGCGCTCTGCGCGCCGGTGAACGCGCCGCGCTCGTGTCCGAACAATTCGCTTTCGAGCAGGTCCTTCGGGATCGCCGCCGTGTTGATCGCGATGAACGGTCCGGCGGCCCGCGGACTGTGGCGATGCAGCGCGCGCGCGACGAGCTCCTTGCCGGTGCCCGATTCTCCGGTGATCAGCACGGTCGCGTTCGACTGCGACAGGCGCCCGATCGCGCGGAACACTTCCTGCATCGCCGGCGCCTGCCCGAGGATCTCCGGCGGCTCGGCGCTCGACGCCGCGACCGGCGACGCGACCGGCGTCTCGCTGGTCGCGCGGCGAATGAGCGCGACCGCGTGGTCGACGTCGAACGGCTTCGGCAGGTACTCGAACGCGCCGCCCTGGAATGCCTGCACCGCGCTGTCGAGGTCCGAGTACGCGGTCATCACGATCACGGGAATGTGCGGATAGCGCTCCTTGACCTTGGTGAGGAGCGAGATGCCCGACTCGCCCGGCATCCGGATGTCGGAGACGAGGACCTGCGGCTGGCTCACCGCGAACGCCTGCAGCACCTCGTACGCCGAGCTGAACGTCTTGTACGCGATGCCCTCGCGCGCGAGCGCCTTCTCGAGCACCCAGCGGATGGAGCGGTCGTCGTCGACGATCCATACGGCGCGGATCGCTTCGCCGCTGCGGGGCGGCTCGTAGTCGTAGGCGTGCATGCGTGCCTTCCTTGCGTGGATCAGCCCTGGCCGCGCGGCGGGTCGAGCGGCAGGAGGATCGTGAATACGGTGCGGCCCGGACGGCTCTCCCACTCGATCGTGCCGCCGTGCTGCGCGACGAAGGTCTGCGCGATCGTGAGCCCGAGGCCGCTACCGCCCTCGCGCCCCGAGACGAGCGGGAAGAACATCTTCTCGCGCACGGAGTCGATGACGCCGGGACCGTTGTCCTCGACCGCGACCGCGACGGCGAGCCGGTGGAACTTGCGCCCGAGCATCAGGTTGCGCGCGACGCGCGTCGACACGACGATGCGCGGATCGGCCGTCGTCCCCGACAGCGCCTGCGCCGCGTTGCGCACGATGTTGAGCGCCGCCTGGGTGAGCTGCTCGGGATCGGCCTCGAACTCGGGCAGCGACGTGTCGAAGTCGAGCGCGACCGGGATCTGCGGGAACTCGGCCTGCACGACGCCCTTCACGCGCACGAGCACCTCGTGCACGTTGATGAGCCGGAAGCTCGGCAGCCGGTGCGGCGTCAGGAGCCGGTTGACCAGCGACTGCAGCCGATCGGACTCGCCGATGATCACCTGCGTGTACTCGATCAGGTGCGGCGCGTCGAGCTCGCGCTCGAGCAGCTGCGCTGCGCCGCGGATGCCGCCGAGCGGGTTCTTGATCTCGTGCGCAAGGCTGCGGATCAGCTCGCGGTTCGCCTGCTGCTGCTCGTTGAGCCGCTCCTCGCGGGCGATCTTGAGCTCGCGGTCGATGTGGCGGAATTCGACCAGCATCCCGGCATCCTCCAGGTCGACTGGCGTCGCCGTGCACGACAGGTGCAGCCGCGCCTTGCCGCTCGCGCCGAGCTCGATCTCCTGCTCGGTGTAGGACGCGCCGCTCGCGCGCGCCTTCGCGATCGCGGCGTCGAGCGCGGCGCTGTCGCCGAAGATCTGCGCCGACCGGCGCTTGACGAACTTCTTGCGCGACAGCTCGAACAGGTTCTCGGCGGCGGGATTGACCCAGGTCACGCGTCCGTCCTCGGCGAATAGCAGCACCGCTGTCGCGAGCAGCTCGAGGCCCGCGAAGGTCGCGGGCGTGGCCGGCTCGAGGAACGGGATGCGGATCAATTGGCTTGCCCGCCCACGCCACGCCTACGCGAGCGCGCGGGAGCGAAAGGATTTAGCAATAACCGCGCCGGGGCGGCGCGCGAGACGAAACAACGCGCGAAACGACGCGCGAGACTCAGCGCGCCGAGAGCTCGCGCTTCAGCGCGTCGACGTTGCGCTCGTGCAGTTGCACGGCCTGGCGCAGCCGCCCGACGCGGTCGGCGTACCTCTGCGCGCTGGTCCGCTCCTCGGGGAGCGGCGCCGGCGTGCCGTCGCCCAACGCGACCTTCGCCTCGGCGAGCAGCTTCTCCTCGCTCGACAGCTCGTCCTGCAGGACGCGGCGGCGCAGGTCGTCGCGCGATTTCTGCGTGCCGGCGTCGACCTTCGGGAAGCTCGAAGGCGTCGGCACCGTGGCCGACCGCGTCGCGGACGACGGCGAATTCGATGACCGCGACGACGACGCGGTCTCCGACGGCGCATCGGGCACGTTGAAGTAAGCGGCGTTCCCGGACTTCGAGATGCACTTGTACATCTCGCTCCCCGTGAGGCGGACGGGCCTGTCGGAGCAACCCTCTTCCTTTGCCTTTTGAGAGAGCGTCTGCGCGTGCGACGCCGCCGCCGCGCACCCCAACAGGGCGGCGGCGCACCAGCGGAGCACGTGTTTTCGGGCAGCCATCGCGTCGCAGTGTATCGGACCGGCGTCCGACGACGAAAGGGGCAGGCCGCCGGCCTGCCCCCGTCGTATTCACGACAACGGCTGCGACGCGGTCGCCGTTTACAGCGAGAAGTACATGTCGTACTCGACCGGATGGGTGGTCATCCGGAAGCGCGTGACCTCCTCCATCTTGAGATGGATGTAGGCGTCGATCATGTCGTTCGTGAACACGCCGCCCTTGGTGAGGAACGCGCGGTCCTTGTCGAGGTGATCGAGCGCCTCGTCGAGCGACGCGCACGGGTGCGGCACCTTCGCGGCCTCTTCCGGCTCGAGGTCGTAGAGGTTCTTGTCCATCGGATCGCCCGGGTGGATCTTGTTCTGCACGCCGTCGAGGCCCGCCATCAGCATCGCCGAGAACGCGAGGTACGGATTGGTCGTCGGATCCGGGAAGCGGACCTCGATGCGCCGGCCCTTCGGATTCGCAACGTAGGGGATGCGGATCGCCGCCGAGCGGTTGCGGGCCGAGTACGCGAGGTTGATCGGCGCCTCGAAGCCCGGGACGAGCCGCTTGTACGAGTTCGTTCCCGGATTGGTGATCGCGTTGAGCGCCTTCGCATGCTTGATGATCCCGCCGATGTAGTAGAGCGCGAACTCCGAGAGCCCCGCGTAGCCGTCGCCGGCGAACAGGTTCTTCCCGCCCTTGAAGACCGACTGGTGGCAGTGCATGCCCGAGCCGTTGTCGCCGACGATCGGCTTCGGCATGAAGGTGGCGGTCTTGCCGTACGCGTGCGCCGTGTTGTGCACGGCGTACTTCAGCACCTGGATCCAGTCGGCGCGCTGCACGAGCGGCGCGAACTTCGTGCCGATCTCGCACTGGCCCGCGTTCGCGACCTCGTGGTGGTGCACCTCGACCTCGACGCCCATCTGCTCGAGCGCGAGGCAGATGGCGGACCGGATGTCCTGCAGCGAATCGACCGGGGGAACCGGAAAATATCCGCCCTTCACCGTCGGACGGTGGCCCATGTTGCCGCCCTCGAACTTCTCGGCGGATGACCACGCGGCCTCGGAGCTGAACACCTTGCAGTAGCTGCCCGACATGTCGACCGACCACTCGACCGAGTCGAAGATGAAGAACTCGGGCTCGGGACCGAAGTACGACACGTCGCCGATGCCGGAAGACTTGAGGTACGCCTCGGCGCGCCGCGCGAGCGAGCGCGGATCGCGCTCGTAGCCCTTGCCGTCGGACGGCTCGACCACGTCGCACGTGATGTTGAGCGTCGTCTCGTCCATGAACGGATCGATGTACGCGGTCGTCGGGTCCGGCATCAGCAGCATGTCGGACGCCTCGATGCCCTTCCACCCGGCGATCGACGAGCCGTCGAACGCGTGGCCGTCCTCGAACTTTTCGTTGCCCATCACCTTCGCCGGCACCGAGACGTGCTGCTCCTTGCCGCGTGTGTCGGTGAAGCGGAAGTCGACGAACTTGACCTCCTTTTCCTTGATCATCTTGAGGACGTCGGCGGCAGAAGCTGTGGCCATGCAAATCTCCTGGAGGGGCTTGGTCGAACGGACAGGGTTGACGCTGCGTAACGAAATCGCCGCGGGGCGATTTAGCGATAACTATGCCATTCGCGGAGGCCGCCCAACCCGCTGACGGGGCGGGCAAATTCGAGGCGCTTCGCGATCGGACGGCCATTGCCGCCCCATTATGGCGCAGTGCGCTTGCGAGCGCGCACCGACTTGGTTCAAATGCGGTGGCCGGTGGTCGACGTGCGGAGAATCAGCCATCGTACGTCGGAATTATCGAGACAAGTTGTTGAATCATAAGTATTTCCAGCCGCCGAGCGCTGCCCTGTTTGAGTGCAGGGGGCCAAAATCAGGGGTAGAACAGGTACAGCCGGTACCCCGCCTGCGACGACGCGCTCGCGTCGATGAACATCTTGATCGGCATCTCGCTGCCACCGAGGATGCCGCGCCCGACGTCGACGGTCCCGCCGGCGTACTCGGCCGGCGCGAACGCGCGTCGCACGACCGGCTGGTCCGCCGCGTCGGTCAGCGTGAGCTCGAGGTGCGGGTACGCGATCGCGTAGGTCGCGCGGTTGCGCACGTTCGCGGCGAGGACCAGGAGCCCGCGATGCGCCGCGTCGGCCTGCAGGTCGGACGACTCGATCGACAACGCGGCGACGTCGCGCAGTGGCCGGATCGTGCAGCCTGCGTACGCGCACGCGCGCACGAGCGCCGCGCGCGTCGCCGGGAAATGCGCGACGATCGCATCGCGGAAGTGCCAGATGGCCTGTCCGACGAGCACGAACGCGAGCAGCACCGCGCCGGTCGCGAGCCATGCGTTGCGCTTGCGCTCGCGCGGCTTGTCCCACGCGAAGCGGTTCTCCCACTCGGCGCTCGAGGTCGCGGGACGAATCGCCGGCGATACCGAGTGCTGCTTCGACGCCGCGTGGATCGCGGGCGATTGCGAGGGCTCGTCGACGGAGCGCAGCGCGCGCGCAGGCCGCAGCGTGACGGTCGGCGGCCCCTGGTCCTCGTCGGCGCCCGCGTCGGGGCGCAGCTGCGGCGCGAGCGAGACCAGGTGCTCGTTGCCATCGAACACGGTGCGGCAATGCCCGCAACGCACCTGCCCCATCTTGAGCAGGAGCTGCTGCGGCGTGACGCGGAAGATGGTCTTGCAGCCGGGACAGCGCGTGTACTGTTCTTCGATCAACGAACATCCCCCCGAAGCGCGCTTCGCGCGCCGCCCCCCGAGGGGGGCCGCGGGCTTGGGGCGGCCCGGCGCCCGCGAGTCGCGCGATGACTGGCTTCTCGATTCATCGCCGTTTGCCCGCGATCAGGACCCAGCCGTCGAGTTGTCGCCAGACGGCGAGTTTAAACCACGGCGCGTAGGCGGCGGCGACCTCGCCGGCCTGCTCGGCGAGAATGCCGGACAGCGCGATGCGCCCGCCGCGTGCGGTGCGCGCCGCGAGCGCCGGTGCGAGCAGCTCGAGCGGATGGGCGAGGATGTTCGCGACGACGACGTCGCTCGGGCGCGCGGGCAGCGCGTCGGGCGCGACGAAGCTCGCGGCGACCTCGTTGAGCTTCGCATTTTCGCGGCTGGCGACCAGCGCTTGCGGGTCGATGTCCGTGCCGGCGACGTCGCGCGCGCCGAGCTTCGCCGCGGCGATCGCGAGGATGCCCGAGCCGCAGCCGTAGTCGAGCACGGTCTCGCCCGGCGCGAGTGTCTCGCGCAGCCACGCGAGGCACAGGTGCGTCGTCGCGTGCGAGCCGGTGCCGAACGCGAGCCCCGGGTCCAGCCGGAGCACGAGCGCGTCGGGCTCTGGCGGCTCGCTCCACGTCGGCACGATCCAGAACTTCTCGCCGATCGCGATCGGGCCGAATTGCGACTGCGTGAGTCGCACCCAGTCGCGGTCGGCGATCGCGCGCGTCTCATGCAGCGGCATCGGCGCATCGAGCGATCGCGCCGTCGCGCCGAGGGCCGCATCGACGTCGGCGTCCTCCGCGAACAGCGCCTCGACGCGCGAGATCGCCCAGAACGCCGCGGCGGGGCCGCCCGGCTCCCCGTAGACCGGCGTCTCGTGCGGCGTGCCGGCGGCGGGATCGGAGACGTCGACGGAGAGCGCGCCCGCATCGATCAATGCCTCCGACCAGCGCTCGGCGTGCACGGCGTCGGTGTCGAAGCGGACGGCGAGGAACGCCACGCGTCAGGCGCGCTTCGCGAGCTTTTCCTCGAGATAGTGGATCGAGGTGCCGCCGCGCACGAACTTTTCGTCGACCAGGAGCTCCTGGTGCAGCGGGATGTTGGTGCGGATGCCCTCGACGACCATCTCGGACAGCGCGATGCGCATGCGCGCGATCGCCTGCTCGCGCGTGTCGCCGTACGCGATCACCTTGCCCACCATCGAGTCG